>JAJDAI010000135.1 GCA_029261955.1 Deltaproteobacteria bacterium
GTGGCCACCGCCGTAGTGCTGAACCATGGGTGCCGCTTCGTGAAGGCTGACGCGATCGCGAGGCCCAGCCAGAAGCCCCCAAGCACGGCGGCGAACAGGAGGGACCGGCGGCGCTTCAGCGGGTTCGTCGAGCCGGCGTCCTCGCGGACTTCGGCGTCCCAGCCCTGCACCGTCAGGCCCCCCTCGGCACCGCCGATCCGGTAGGTCACCTCGGTTTCCGACTCCTCGTACTGCTCGACTTCAACCTGGGCGAGGCGGTACTCGGACCGGTCGAGCGATGGCTCCAGGCCGAATCGGGCGACCAGCTCCTGCGCCTCGGGCGGTAGGCCAGCGGGACTCCTACTCGACCAACGCGACCGCATCTCGATAGGTCCGCCACCCCGTCGGTGCTGGCGCCCCAGTTCGGCCTGCAACCGTCCGTCCGGGCCTTCAAGCAGCAACTCCAGGGGCTCCGACCGGATCTCCGCCCACTCCTCCACCTTGCCCTTGCCCTCGCAGATGGCACAGGTGGCCAACCCGCTCCTGCACGCGAGGCACTTCCTGGTCCCCGTTCCCCGGCAGCTCCTGCAGCTGATGATGCGTCCAGTCTTCTCGGAGACCGCGCGCCCGGAGCCGCTGCAGGTGTCGCATCTGACGCTGGCGTCTCCGGCACAGGTCACGCACTTGACCTTCTTCTCGTCGTCGCAGCCGGCGCACTTGGCGAAGTGGCGCGTCGCGTCGGGTAGCGATGTGCCGTCCCCGGTCCAGGGCCGGAACAGGCTGGCATCGAGCGGAGCGTCCAGGTTCCGTTTTCGTGTGCTCGATGGCTCGCGGACGATCGCCACCCAGCGACGCTCGCCTGTCCACCTCGTGCGCACGAGGGTGAGTTCGCGATGGTCGGTCCCGGTGACTGCACGACGGAATGCGGAAGGTCGCAGACGCTGGCCCTGGGCCCACTTCGCGGCGGCGTCGACCGCTTCTTCTTCTTCGTTCGACACACGCCCCCCTCGGCCCGTTCGGTGACATGCGGTGCGAGGTACCGCCGTCCGGGCGACTCTACGCCGGGCGTGCCGGCGGAGCCCTGCGGATTCGGGTGCTTCTTCACGGGTCCGTCTGGATTCGCGACCCTCCCTCGCGCACTTCTTCGTCTGCGCCCTCATGGACGACCGCCGCACCCTGAACTTGCTCTCCGACCTCGCCTACGCCTTCAAGCACCAGCCCCTGCGGGCCGCGTTGATGGCTACGCACGACTGCTGGGGCGAGCTGGACGAGGGGCTGCGGGAGCAGGTTCGCGCCTAGTGGCGAGCCTCCGACACGCGCTGAATTTGCCCCTCTGGAAAGAAAACTCATGCGATCGACGATCCTTCAGCAGGCAGCGGCGGAATCGGCCACTCTCTGCCTCAACCCGCCGGCGCAAGAACAGCTCGACATCGTCCCAACCCCAACCTTCGCATAGGTGCTATTGCGTTGAAGACGTTGCGCATTTTCTGTTGACTGTGCGAACTCCCACGCACTAGCGTCCCGTTGTCGGCAGCAACCGCTGCCTGGGGTGGGGGCCCTCCGCGATCCAGCGTCGAGTCCTCTTACATCGTGAACTGCGCGCAACGAGCTTCGGCTCGTGATGCACACCTGCGCTCTCTCTTCAGGACTCAACGCATGCAATTCGTCAAGCTCATCGACCGCCAGCTCATCGCCTCCGACACCAACGGCGACTTCCAGGACAACTTCGCACGTGTTGAGACGGATGTTCTGGCCGCGAAGAACGCCTCGCTCTACGTGCTCGTGCACAGCGTTGACGACAACGGTTGGATCAAGGTCGGCTACCGGCACACCCCCAACGGCACGGACTTCATCGAACCGACTACAGCGCTCTACGACTCCACGGATATCGCAGGCGGCGTGGGCTCCGGGATGAAGGTCTCGTCGGCGGCTACCGATGTGACCCAGTTCGCGAAGATCGTGCTCGTCCCCAAGATGGGCACGAGCACCGGCGGCGCCGCGGACCTCAAGACGGCCACGATCTCGGTCTGGCTCGTCGCGAAGCCGTTCTGAGGCCGTGATGGGCAAGAGCGTGACGAAGGAAACCACTCCCGAATGTGGGTGCGACGGCAGCGCGCCGGAACCTGAGCAGAGAGGAGCGGACGGCACGGCCGGAGCAAGGGCCCGGGCACTGCGGGCATTGCCGTGGCTCAAGCCGCCGCGAAGTCGGACGCGAGCGAACGTGGCGGGGGGCGTCACTGCGGAAGGGCGCATGCGAGCTGCGGCCGCGTCCGGTGACGGCGCCTACCTGGCTAGCCACGGACGTCTACAGATCGGACCCCAGCAGCAGTCGGTCGAGCCGCCCGCGTGGGCTCATTCTGGCACCCTGGCTTCCGAGCGGCGCGCAGCTCAAGCGGCGCAGGCGCGAGTCCGAGGACCGGCGGCGGCGGCCGCGTGGGAGATGGACAATCAACCCGTCCACGATCACGTCCCCGGTCACGTCCCGCTGGTGGCCGACCCCGACGACTCCGACGGAAGCATTGTCCCGCCGAAGGTCTGGGACTCCTTCAGCTGGCCCAAGCTCCCGCCGGTTGAGTTCGTCCCGGGGATGGTCTACCTCGACTCGACTTGGCCCTCCACGATAGAGTTCATCCTTTCTGAACTCCGAACGCTGATTCCACAGAACTACCTGTTTCGGCCACGGATCGAGGGGCGCTCGCCGGCAGAACGGTCGTGGTCCAGCGAGGCTTTTCAGGATGCCCTGCTTCTCTACTGGCTGACCGGGGCTCCTGCACAAGCGATCTTCCACTCGACCGATTTCACGACTCTCACGCGGATTACCCCTCTTCCGCCGGGAAATCCGTCGGGGCTTCCGTCGCTTCTGGACATGCCGCCCGGTTGGCTCCACTATCGAGGGCAGTTTCTTGCTTTTCGTGGCGCAGCAGGCGCGTCGGTCGGGCAGGCTCTGGATACGATGATTGCGCTCGATGCGGCTCTCCGTGTACGGGCCTACATCTCTCGATTCACGTGGTCATCCGCCGTAGGACCGGTGATTGGGGTTGGTGCTGCGACCACGAATCTCCTAGTCAATGGAGGGTGCCCCATCTTCTTTGTCAATAGCCGTTTTCCGGGAATTGGTACGGATGGGGGGGGCGCTTTAGGTGTCTATGCCCCCACGAGCGCCGGCCCGGCTGTGGCCGAAGGTCTGGCCGCATCGGGAATCAACACCGTTCCCCCTCCGGGCACCTTCAACACCTATGGGCCCGTTCTTCTCAACGAGGACTTCCTCTACGCCGGGAAGCTGCGTGCTGGGTGGATGGGGAACGATCCGGGTCAGATGGTACAAGGTGGGGGAGGGGCGCTGTTGCCTCGTGCGGCGTCTGCAGAGCATGGACGCGCCCTGCTTCTGGCGCCTGATCGAGGGACTGTTCGACAGCTAGTCGGCGAACTTCGGGAGCAGTTTGAAGCTGAGGAAGCCGCGGTGAACGTCCCGGCCCAGGGTGGTGGCCGGTTCTTTGGCAGGCCCGGGAGCCCGCGAAGTGCCATACCATTTCGCGGGCTGCTTGACGCCATTCTCCATGAGCTGTGTCACGCGGCCAACCACAGATACAATCTCAACAGCCTCTCGGGCGACAGCTGTGACGGCCCGTCGTTCACCACACTGTTGGCCTCCGGCAGCGCAGAGGGTGTTTCAGCACACTATGCCGTCCGTGGCCTAGGGGTTCTTGCCTCTGAGGAGGCTGTCTTCGGGCGTGCATTCGGTGAGATCGCAGATGAGGAGTGCTGTGAACTCCACGAAGATCTCGAGGACGTTCCCGAAGAAGATCAAGATCCAGCCGCGGACGGCTTCAACTGGCAGGGGCCTTGCTGAATGACGGAAGTGTCCTCAAGCGTTCGGTGGGTCTGCCTGCTCGGCATGGTGGGGCTTGCCGTTTCGGGTTGTGCGGAAGAAACCTGCGCGCAGGTCCCCCTTGATGAATGCCCCGAAGATGAGCCGGAGTGCCACTCGCTCGCAACTCGGAGCGCTGACTGGTGTGCCCGATTTGTCGAGGTGACCGCCTACCGCTGCCCAACCGGGGTCGTCATTCGACC
>JAJDAI010000136.1 GCA_029261955.1 Deltaproteobacteria bacterium
TCCACTTCCCCTCCAGGCTGCGCGCGAAGGCGGCGTCCAGGGCCTCCAGCTCGGCGTCCCGCCCGATGAAGGGCCGGCGCTCGGGGATGGCTTCGGCCGAGAGCAGCGCGGTGAGCGTGGGCAGCTCGCTGCTGCCGGACAGCGAGTCCGTGTGCACGCCGAGCACCTCCAACGCCTCCCGGGCGGAGGGGCGGCGCTCGGGCTCGTGCTGGAGCAGGTCGTCGGCCAGCTTGCAGAGGTCGCGGGGCAGGCCCGGCGCCCGCTCGAAGAGGGGGATGGCCTCCGACGTGGCCTTCTGGTGGAGGATGGCGAGCGCGGAGCCCTTGAAGGGCCGCGTGCCGGCGAGGGCCTCGTAGATGATCGTGCCGACCGCGTAGAGGTCCGCGGCCGAGGAGACCCCGCCGCCGGAGATCTGCTCGGGCGCCATGTAGGGGATCGAGCCGACCGGCGAGCCTTCGAGGCTGTCCTCCGCCGCGGCGTCTGCCGTCTCCGTCGCGAGCCCGAAGTCCACGAGCACCACCCGCGCGTCGGCGTGGTTGACCAGGACGTTGCCGGGCTTCACATCGCGGTGCACCAGGCCGGCGGCGTGCAGCGCCTCCAGCCCCCGGAGCAGCTGCACGATGCCCCGGCGGAGTCGGGCCTCGCCCTCCTCGTCGAGGCGGATGGGCGGTGGCTCGCTGTCGTCGAGCAGGTTCGCCGTCGGGGCGGCCGCGAGGGTCGAAGGCAGCTCCTTCTGTCCGTGGCCGTCGCGGATCCAGGCGACCATGTCGCGCGCGTCCAGCAGCTCCATGGTGAAGAAGCAGCGGTTGTCGTCGATGACGAGGTCGTGCAGCTGGACGAGGTTCGGGTGGTGCAGCTCGCGGCGGGAGCGGAACTCCTGCTTCAACCGGTAGAGGTCCCCCGCGTTCGGGCGCCGGGTGGTCTTCAGGGCGACGTCGCGCCCCAGGTCGCGGTCAAACGCGCGGTACACCACCCCCATGCCGCCCTGGCCGAGCTGCTCGAGGATGGAAAACCGCGCGTCCTGCGCATCCAGCTGGCCCTGCATGTCTCTCCGCCGCGTCTCCCCCAGGAAAGCCGCGAGAGACTAGCAGTCCGGGGGCTTGTGGCTCTGGCGCGGGGCCCTGCTCGCCGCCGACATGCGATAGCCTCCGCTCAATGCGCGCCTTGCTCCTCGTCCTTCTGCTCGCCGCCCCCGCCGCGGCCGACCCGGGCCTGTTCGTCAAACAGGTCCCCGATCTGGACACCTTTCGCTTCGACCGCGACGCCTACGAGCTCCTGCTCGAAGACGCGGTCGGCCAGGCGCCCGAGGGCACCCACACCGTGCGCCTGGTGGCTGCGGGCCCCGACGGGATCCTCCGCGACCTCGAGTCCTACCTGCCGGACTTCGGCCCGCCCCCGGTCAAGGAACAGCACGAGGCCTTCGCGGGCCCCGCCGCCGACGCCCCGGGCCTCTCCACGGGAGCCCTCAGCGGCCGCGCCGTCTACCTGTCCCAGTGCCACGGCTTCAAGTACTACGAGAGCCTCGGCCGCTTCTCGACCCAGCGCGGCAACCTCTTCGACACGGTCGAGGACTTCCACAACCCCGAGGGCGCCAACGCCTTCCTGACCGCCTACCTCGAGAACGCCGGCGCCGGCGTCTACACGGTGCGCGAGCGGGACATGAACCCGGCGATGGTGATCATCGACAACGGCGACAGCGGCTACTCCGAGTCGGGTTCGGGCTTCGTGAACGGCCCCGCCGGCTTCGCGGACGCGAGCCCCTGGCTCAACGGCGAGGACCCCTTCAACGAGGGCACGACCCGGCGCTTCCCGGCGGACGGTGGCGCAGTGGCCACCTGGATCCCCGCCGTGCCCGAGGACGGGCTCTACGCGGTCTACGTGTCCTGGGACAGCGACCCGCAGGGGGCGCCCGACGCTCACTACCGGCTCACGCACCCGGGCGGGGTCATCGACCGGCACTTCGACCAGACACGGCATGGGTCCACCTGGCAGTACGTTGAGACGCTCTGGCTGCCGGGGGGCACCTCGGGCCTCACCGTCGAGCTCATCGGGGACTCCACGCCCAACACCTTCGTCACCGCGGACGCGGTGCGCGTGGGCGGCGGGGTCGGGGACGTTCACCGGGTCGGCGACCTCAGCGGCGCGAACCGCTGGGAGGAGTCCGCCAACCTCTACATCCAGTGGAATGGGGCGCCGACCTCCATCTACGACCCGGGCAACAGCGGCAACGGCAGCGACGTCGGCGTGCGCTCGCGCTGGGCGGCCTGGGAGCACCCGTCCTCCGAGGACGCCGTCTACCTCAGCTGGCACAGCAACGCGGGCGGCGGCACCGGCACGGTCACGCTGATCTACGACGGCGACTCGGGCACCGCGACGCCGGGCTCCAGCGACTTCGCGACCATCCTCCAGGACGAGATCGTCAGCTCGATCCGCGCCCGCTGGGACTCCGGCTGGAGCGACCGCGGGGTCTACGGCGGCGGCTTCGGCGAGCTGAACCCCGTGAACAACTCCGAGATGCCCGCGGCGCTGGTGGAGCTGGGCTTTCACGACCACGCCGGCGACACCGCGCTGCTCAAGGA
The DNA here is from genome assembly GCA_029261955.1 of Deltaproteobacteria bacterium. Taxonomy (GTDB): domain Bacteria; phylum Myxococcota_A; class UBA796; order UBA9615; family UBA9615; genus CALCXL01. Next base: position 2,580 of record JAJDAI010000136.1, read on the forward strand.
GCCTCGGTTCCGCCAGGACGCAGCCCGCGCGATGATGCGCGGCGTCGTGCGCTACTTCGCCGAGCGCGACGGCGTGACGCCGACCTACCTGCCCGAGCCGCCCACGCACCTCGTGGTGCGCAACGTCAGCGGCGCGCTGGTCGCCAGCTGGTCTTCGCCCCCCAGCGGGGCGCCGCTCGGTGATCCCGCGACGGGCTACCGCGTCTACACCTCGGACGACGGCCGCTCCTGGGACAACGGCACCGACGTGTCCGGGACCAGCCACACGCTGTCGGCGGGGCCGGGCGAGCTCGTCTTCGTGCGCGTGGCGGCGACCAACGCCGGCGGCATCAGCTTCCCCACGGAGACCCTCGGCGCGCGCCGTGCCGACGGGGGGGCGATCCCCGTGCTGATCGTCGACTCCTACGATCGACTCCAGGCCTCGCAGCTGCCCTGGCACGACGCGGGCGGCTCCATCGGCCTCGTGCGGCGCATGACGCTGGCGAGGATGAACGCCTTCGACTCGACCGTGCCCCACGCGACCGCCGTCGACGCCCTGGGCTGGCCCTTCGACAGCGCCAGCGACGAGGCGGTCTTGGATCTGGTGCTCGGGGACTGGGACGCCGTGCTCTGGGCCGCGGGCGAGGAGAGCACGACGGACGAGACCTTCTCCACCGACCAGCGGACCCAGGTCGAGGACTACGTGAACGCCGGCGGCGCGCTCTTCGTCTCGGGCAGCGAGGTGCTCTGGGACATGGACGCGCAGGGCACCGCGGACGACCTGGCCTTCGCCATCGACATCCTCGGCGCGGAGATGGGCGCGGACGACTCGGGCACCACGGCGGTGGACGGGGTCGGGCTGCTCGCCGGGCTGTCCCTGGACTTCGACCTGGCGGACGCCTGGTACGACGTGGACTTCCCGGACGTGCTCGACACGAGCCGCACGGTCATCGCGCAGTACGTCGGCGGAGGGGTCGCGGCGGCCCTGGGCGACGGCGTCGCGATGTTCGGCTTTCCCTTCGAGACCATCGTGGACGAAGGGGTGCGCGACGAGGTGATGGCGCGGGTCCTGGGGGACCTGGTGCCCGGCTTCGTGCCCGGGGGCGACGACGACGACGCGACGGCGGACGACGACGACGTCACCGCGGACGACGACGACGTGACCGCGGACGACGACGACGTCACCTCGGATGATGACGACGTCACCTCGGATGATGACGACGTGGTTGATGACGACGACGTGAGCGACGACGACGACGTGACCACGGACGACGACGACGCCGTGCCCGGCCTCGTGCAGGCCGAACGCCACAGCGTGCTTGCCGACTCCTCCGGCGACGGGTGCTCGGACGGCTGCGAGTCGGACTGCTCGATGGGCGGCGGCACAACGGGTCTGCTGGTCCTGCTGCCCCTGATCGGCATGCGCCGACGCCGCTGACCTCTCGAGGCAACCCGCGATCCTGGCCCGAAACCCGGGCCGTGCCGCGCGCTACCCTGCGCGCCATGCGCCTGATCCCGATCCTGCTCCTGCTCGCTGCCTGCCCTCCTGTCGACGACGGTGAGGAGCTCCCCCTGTGGCAGCAGGACTGCCCCGAGGAGGGCGTCGTGCGCCCCATGGACGTAGGCGAGATCACGCTCAACGTGGCCTGCCAGGGCAGCGGCGAGACCATCGTGCTGCTGCACGGCTTTCCCGAGTACTGGCAGGGCTGGACCGGCGTGATGGAGCACCTGCCCGGGCGCCTGATCGTGCCCGACCAGCGCGGCTACAACCTCAGCGACAAGCCCTGGGCGGTCGAGGAGTCGCAGGTCGAGCACCTGGTCGCCGACATCGTCGGGCTGGTCGAGCAGGTGGGCGGTCCCGTGACCCTGGTGGGGCACGACTGGGGCGGGGCGGTGGCCTGGGCCGTCGCGTCCCTGCACCCCGAGCTGGTGGACCGGCTGGTCATCATGAACGCGCCGCACCTCAACGTGTTCCGCGAGCAGCTGATCAACAACCCCGAGCAGACCGAGGCCTTCTCCTACGTCGATCTCTTCACGGTGGACGGCTTTGAGGAGACGCTGGCGGCCAACGACTTCGGCTTGCTCACCAACATGATGGGGAGCGTGCTCACCGAGTCCGAGCTGGCCGAGTACAAGGAGGCCTGGGGCCAGCCGAACGCGCTGCGCGGCGGCCTCAACTGGTACCGCGCCAACTTCACGGACAGCCTGCCGAACACCGACCTGGAGCTCTTCATCGAGGTGCCGACCCTGGTCTTCTGGGGCATGGACGACGACGCGCTGCTGCCGAGCAACCTGCCGGGTCTGGAGGACTGGGTCAGCGACCTGACCATCGAAGAGGTGCCCGGCGCGACGCACTGGATCGCGCACGAGGTGCCGGAGCTCATCGCCGAGGGCATCGAGAACTTCTAGAGCGCGTCCAGCGCCCAGGCGTAGATGGCCCGGCAGGCGTGGTTCTCGCAGTCTTCGAACTGGACCCCACCCTCGTGCTCGATGCCCCCGAGCTCGGGGTCCAGGGGCTTGAGGAGCAGCAGCGAGTCGAGCGGGTCCTCGACGTCCACCAGGAAGCCCTCGACGCGCCGTTGGGTCGCTCGGGGATCGCCTGGGATCAGCGCGAGGGGGCGGTCGAGGTCGTCGTGGCAGGCCTCGGCGCAGGCGCCGCGCAGGATGGGCAGGATCTCGGCGTCGAAGACATCGGGATCGCCTTCGGGGCGCGGCACCGACTCGTCGGGCACGCAGCCGGCCAGCAGGAGGATCAGGGCCCAGCGCACGCCGAAGGGTACCCTTGCCGCGTGCGCGGGATGCTGCTCAGTCTGTTGATCGTCGGCTGCGGACCGGCTCCCGTGGAGCCTCAGCCGCCGAGTGATGCGTCCGCGCTCGGCGGCGCGCACCTCGCGCTGGCCTGCGGGGCCTGCCACGGCTCCGTCGAGCCCTTCGACGTACCTGCCAGCGATTGCGACACCTGCCACGGCGTCGAGCGGCCCACGCCGCACTACCTGGGCGCCTGCGGCTTCTGCCACACCGAGCGTTCGTGGTGGCTGCCGGGTTACTCGCACGCCTTCTTCCCGCTGGAGCAGGCGCACGCGGTGGACTGCCTGGACTGCCACGAGGGCCCCGACTACGACCGGCTGCCCTCCACCTGCCTGACCTGCCACGAGGCCGACCGGCCCGAGGGCGGGCACCACGACCCCTCGGACTGCTCGGTCTGCCACCGCGCCACGGTCTGGACCGAGAGCACCTACGAGCACCCCGGCGAGGTCTCAGTCATCCACCCCGGGGTGCAGAACTGCTTCGCCTGCCACACCGTCGCGCGGGACCTGGCGATCTTCTCCTGCGACCACTGCCACGAGCACCGGCCCGAGGTGCTGGACCCCCAGCACGAGGGGGTGGAGGGCTTCTCCGTGGAGCCGGCGCCCTGCCTCGAGTGCCACTTCGAGGACTTGCTCTAGCTGGTCTTTCGAAGCACCAGGAAGCGGTAGCCCCAGCAGCTCTTCGTGCGGCGCCACAGATCGATCTCGGCCTGCGCGCCGTCCAGCACGGCCTCGCCCGGGCCATCGGCCCAGGGCCAGCGGAGCTCCGCGATCCGCTGCTCCATGGGCTCGTAGAAGGCATCCAACCAGGCCGCGTCGGGCAGGTTGAAGGCTTCGACGAGCTCCCAGCCCAGCTCGACGGCCCGGCGATCCAGCTCCTCGGCCGACAGCATCGACGGGTACTCGGCTTCGAAGAGCTGCACGGCGTCCGGGTCCCGGTCCTCGCTCAGCCAACAGCACTCGGACAGCGCGAGGACGCCGCCTTCGCGCAGCAGCGGGGCCCAGGCGGTCAGTGCGCCCTCGAAGCTCAGGTTGTAGGCGGCGCCCTCGCTCCAGATGAGGTCCGCGGGCACCGCCTCGTCGGGCAGCCCCTCGGGCAGCTTGCTGAAGTCGGCCAGGACGGGCAGCACCGTGGACCGCCCGATCCGGGGCGCCTCGTCGCGCAGCTGCGCGATCACCCGGGGCTCCAGGTCGACCGCGAAGATCGTCGCCTCCAGGGCCTTCGCGAGCACCCTCGTGCTCGAGCCGCTCCCGCAGCCCAGGTCCAGCACGACGGGGTGCTCGGGCAGGTGGGGGCGGGCCGCAGCGAGGGCGCGTGAGGTGCAGGGTTCGTTGCCGGGGCCCTGCCGCGGCAGGCCTGCGAAGAGCTCGATGAAGAGGTCCATGGGCGTCATGTTGGGGCACCAGGGGGGGCAGGACATCAAGGGGGGGCGGGACAGAACCCTGCGGGTTCCTTGGCAGAAGCCTTCGGCTTCTGCTCGCAGTCTTGGGGGGTCAGGACATCAGAAGCCCGCGTCGAGCCCCAACCCGATCAACCAGGCCGATCGAAAGGGCGCCGCCGGGTAGTCGGGGTAGTGGTACCAGGCGTGGGCCAGGCGGACCGAGCCGCTGAGGCGGCGCCAGGGCCCGCGTGCAGCGAAGAGGTTGCCCTCCAGGCGCACCCCGAGCAGCGCGTTCCAGAGGCCGGCGAGCTCGCGGTCGCCGCTGACGTGGCGGGGCAGCTCGTCCGTGGCTTCGTAGTCCGAGCGGTAGAAGCGGGCGGGGCTCTGGCCCGTGACCCGTGCTTCGGCGCGCAGGATGAGGGCCTCGTCCAGCAGCTCGGTGGCCAGCTCGACGTCGCCGGTGTGCGCGAGCACCCCCCAGCCGTCGCCGTAGAAGCGGTAGCCCGCGTGCAGGGCCAGGTCGGAGCGCAGCGAGCGGCTGATCCGGCCGGCGACCGCGAGCCGAGGGCGGAGGCTCGGGTGGCGCTCGCGCAGCATCGCGTGGCCGTCGGGCACGGCGACGGGCACGAAGCGGTAGGGGCTGGCGTGGCAACCGAGCTCCTCGCCGCAGGCCGAGATGTGGGCCGTGAGCAGGGCGCGCAGGCGGGTGCGGGGGTCGACGAAGGTGTCGACCGCGAGGTCGAGGGTGTGGCCCTGGCCGCGCTGCCAGCGGTGGCCTCCGGGCTCGACCAGCTGGCGCTCCAGGGAGACGCGGTAGCTGGCGGACAGGGACACGGCGGCGGTGAGGTCGGCGGAGGCGCTGAGGCCCAGCCCCTGCTGCTGGAAGTCCGGCTCGAAGCCACCGCTCCAGCGCCCGCCGAGCCGCACGGGGCCGGCGCGGCCGCTCAAGCCCAGGTCCACGACGTGCCGGGATTCGGTGAACTCGGTCGCGCCCGTCATGCCGTCGGGGCGCAGCAGGGGGGTCGCGCCGCTGACGACGTGCACCGCGTAGCTGCCGTCGAGCGTCATCGTCCGGGGCAGCTCGGCGGACACGGCGGCCGAGGGGCTCACGACCACGAGGTCCTGGTCGGCGTAGATGTCGGTGCGGGCCTCCCAGCTCGGCGCGGCGCCGAGCAGCAGGGGGATCGTCAGCGCGATCAGTTGCAGCCGCACGCTGCGTCCTCGCCATCGCTCGCGCCCGCGGCGCCCTCGCGGACCCCGTGCACGTGCTCCCGGGCCGCGCGCTCCATGCGGCCTCCCGCGGGCTGCATGATCCGCGACTGGGTGAGCCGCCGCTTCGGATCCGCCCCCCCGGAGCCCGCCTTGCCGGGCGTGCCCTCGCCCCGGAGCTGGCGCTTCAGCTCGATCAGGCCGGCGTCGTTTAGCGCGCCGCGGTGCTCCCAGCGGAGGACCCCTTTCGGATCGACGACCCAGGTGCTCGGCAGGCCGTGGGCGCCCCAGCGTTCGAGGATGAGGCCTTCCGGATCGAAGGCGGTCTCGAGCTCCAGATCCAGCGAGTCCCAGATCCCGCGCGCGGCCTCGACGTCCGCGTCCACGGACACGATGACGAAGGCGGCATCCAGCCCCTGCAACTTCGGCAGCTCCTCCAGGCAGGGCGCGCACCAGCTCGCCCACACGTGCACGACGGTCCACTGCCCGGGCACAGCATCGCCGGGCGCGGGCTGCCCGATGTCGGCGGCCTGGGCGAGGGTCATCAGCAGGAAGAGGAGCCGCAGCACGGCCCGAGGCTAGCGCGTGCCCGCCGCAACGTGGCGCCCGTTGCCCGTTGCGATCGTTGCGAGAGGTCGCTCCGTTCACACGGCATTCACCGCAAAGCCACGGCAGATCCACCGCAGCCCCACCCCAGCCTCACACCCGGATCCCAACCTCCTCTCAGCAGGCAAGCCCCTGCCAGGAGACCCCCCATGATCCGTTCCTACCTCCTCCCCCTCCTCGTCCTGGCGCTGCCCGGCCTGGCCTCCGCGGCCAGCTACGCAGCCCTGGACGAGGCCCCCGCAACCGGCGGCGAGCTGCGCCTGGTCGCGCCTCGCGCCTCGGCCACGCCGGGCCAGCCCGGCACCGCCATCGGCTTCCCCCTCGAGAACACGAACGTGGAGGTGGAGATCGACGGCGTCATGGCCCACGTGACGGTCGAGCAGACCTTCGCGAACCCCTACGCCGAGGCGCTCGACGCCGTCTACGTCTTCCCCCTGGGGCCCGACGCGGCGGTGAACGCCTACGAGCTGGAGATCGGCGAGCGCATCGTGCGCGGCGAGATCGCCGAGCGCGCCGAGGCCCGGGAGCGCTTCGAGGAGGCCCGCTCCAACGGGCAGACCGCGGGCCTGCTTCAGCAGGAGAAGCCCAACGTCTTCACCCAGGAGGTCGCCAACGTGCCG
>JAJDAI010000137.1 GCA_029261955.1 Deltaproteobacteria bacterium
CTCGGGCCTGCTCTACCTGGAGCGCCTGCGGGAGCTCGAGCCGAACCGGCGGGTGGTGGTGGTCGACCTCGACGTGAACCAGCCCACGGTGCTGGAGGCCCGGGACCGCTACGGGGCCCGGATCGTGGCGGGCGACATCACCCACCGCCCCACCCGCGCCGCGCTGCGCCTGGACCGGGCCCGTGGCGTGCTGCTGCTGACGGGCGACGACCTCGCGAACCTCGCCGCGGCCTGGGACATCGCCCGCGAGCACCAGCAGCTGGCCGTCGCGGCCCACGTCTCGGACCTCAGCCTCAAGCGCTCCGCCAAGCAGCTGGAGGACTCGGCGGGCGAGCGGGTCCGCATCTTCAACTCCCACCGCATCGCGGCGGAGCAGCTGTGGCAGGGCTCGCTGCGCCAGCACTTCGCGGACACCAAGGCGCGGGACGTCGTCGTGCTGGCTGGCTTCGGCCGCTTCGGCCAGACCATCCTGGAGCACCTGATCCGCAACGCCGCCGACGAGCTGTCCCACGTCGTCGTGCTGGACCGCGCAGCCGGGCCGCTGGTGCGCCAGTACCGCGACCAGGTCGGGGCGCCCGAAGGCTTTCGCTGGGACGTGCTCGACGGGGACCTCAGCGACCCCGGGGTCTGGGACCAGGTGGCCCTCATGCTCGACCCCGCGGCCGAGTCGCCGGTGTTCGTGCTGGGCGTCGACGACGACAGCCAGAACCTCGCCGCCGCGCTCCAACTGCGCGCCCGCTTCCCCCACGCCCGCACCTTCGTCCGCTGCTTCCAGGACTCCCAGTTCACGCGCGAGCTCGCGAGCACCCGCGGCGTCGACGTGCTCGGCCTCGAGGCGATGCTCAAGGAGGCCATGGGCCGCATGCACCTCGAGGTCTTCGTCCGGTAGCGCCGCCGGCCGGGCTCAGATCGCGTCGACGTAGGTCCAGCGCCCGGCGAGCTGCCGGAATCGGCTGCGCTCCTGGATGACCTGGGGCACGCCGTCCAGGAGCAGCTTCGCTTCGAAGCTCACCGTCGGCAGCCCGTCCGCGAAGCCGGTGTCCTGCACGTCCAGGCCCAGGAAGCGGGCCCGGGCGCAGTAGTCGCGGAGCTCGGTCGCCCAGCGGGCAGGGTCCGGCCGCCAGTGGGGGCCCGCGGGGTCCGTGCTGGCCATGAGGTAGGCGACCTCGCCCAGCAAATAGGCCGTATAGCGAGATCGCATGAGCGCTTCGGGGGTGGGCGCGGGGGTGCCGCGAAGCAGCGGTCTGCAGCACTGCTTGTGCTTTCTCTCGCTCCCGCAGGGGCACGGTCGGTTGGGCGGTGCGTGCACGGACTCATGCTTCGCGCACCCGCGGGCCTCGCGCAAGGGCTCGGCCCCGCTAAAGTGCGTCGCGTGGAGTCCGACTCGAGCCGGGGGGCACGAGTCGGATCGTGGAGCAACTCAGATGAACGTCGTGATCCTCGTCCTGCTCGCTGTCGCCGCTGTGGCCGTCTTCTTTGCCTTCAAGGGCGGAGGGGGTGGGTCCGAGCCCGCGAAGGCCACGTCGACGCCCGAGCCGCCGCCGCCGGAGCGCTCCACCGAGAAGGTGCACTGGCTCGAGGCCCTCAACGGCGACGCCGAAGGCAAGACCTGGCACATCGGCAGCCGCCGCGTGACCATCGGCCGCGGGCCCAGCAACTACGTGCAGGTCACCGACCCCAACGTGTCGCGCACCCAGGCGCAGCTGGTCCCCGAGGGCGCGACGCTCGTGCTCGTCGACATGACCAGCAGCAACGGCACCCGCGTCAACGACGACGTGGTCAAGCGGCACGTGCTCCAGCAGGACGACGTCCTCAAGCTCGGCAAGGAGGAGTTCCGCTACCACCTCAAGGGCGACTTCGACTCCAACGCGGCCTGGGATCCCAAGGCCGCCGGCAAGGAAGCGCGCAACACGACCCGCGCCCTCAGCGGCCGCGACGCCCGCGCGATGGTCCTCGCCATCAACCTGCTCGAAGAGCACGAGGGCGACGTGGAAGCGGCCGCGGCTGCCATGGGCATCGGCGAGACGGACTTCAAGGAGCTGCTGGGCTGAGCGCGGCTCCCCGCGATCAGGAGACCCCGCAGAGCCCCCTCAGCTGGACCTTGATGGCGGCCCGGCGCTGTTCGAGGCGCGCGGGATCCCAGACGGAGTCGCCGATGAGCATCGCGCTCAAGTCGGGGCTGGCGAAGTAGAAGAGGTGCAGGCCCACGATGGACAGCGCGAGCTGCTCCGGGTTCTGGGCCGGGATGCTGCCGTCGTCGACGCCGCCCTGCAGAAAGGCGGCGATCTCCGCGAGCACGCTGGCCACCACCTCGCGGGCCTCGCCGCCGACGAAGGGGCCGTTGTCCAGCATCTCGCGCAGCAGCAGGCCCGCTGCCTGGGGGGAGCCCGCCAGGTAGGAGACCACCGCGTCGCCGAGGCCATCGAGCCGCTCCACGAAGGTCCCCGGCCCGCGGCTTGCGTCCAGGACCATCGAGCCGAGCCGGGCGAGCACCCCGCCCACAGCCTCCAGGTAGAGCGCCTCCTTGCTGCCGGCGTGGTGGAAGAGGCTGGACTTGCGGATGCCCACGCGCTCGGCGATCTCGGCCATCGAGGTGCCGGAGTAGCCGCCCCGCGCGAAGGCACAACGGGCGGCGTCGAGCACGGCCTCGCGGCTGACGGGCTGGCGCGGACGACCGGCGCGGCGGGGGCTCGGGGGCATGCGGCGCACCGTAACAGAGGCCCTGAACTGAATCGACCGATCGGTCGGCGGCGCTTGGAGGATATGCTGGCGCAATGCGCCTCCTCGCCCTGGTCTCCGCCCTGCTTCTGCTTCCCGCCTCCGCCCTCGCCGACGGCGACAACGAGCACAGCACGATCTTCAGCCAGCTGATCCCCGGTGGCGGCGTCGTCAGCGAGGGGCTGGGCCTCGCCCGCCGCTTCGGCGCACCCGAGATCGGGACGATGGAGATCGCCGGCGTGCCGCCGGACGCGGAGGTGGTCGCGGCCTTTCTCTACTGGGTGATCATCAACGGCTTCGACGACACGGTCATCGTCACCGACACGTCGACCGGGATCACCCAGGAGTTCACGGGCGACCACATCGGCACCACGCGCGACACCTGCTGGGGCATGGGCGACAACCACGTCTACCGGGCCGCGGTGCGCGACATCGTCAACCAGAACTCCACCTACGAGGTGTCGGGCTTCGACTTCCTGGACGGCGTGGTCGACAACCAGGGCTTCTCCATCGTCGTGATCTACCGGGTGCTCGACTCGCCCGAGGTCACGCAGGTCACCATCAACGACGGCGGCATCTACGGCGGCGAGGCCATCAGCACCTCGACCTGGGCCGACCCGATCGGCTCGCCGGTCTCGCGGGTGCGGGTGCACTACACGGTCGGCGATACGCAGGCGGCCGACGACGGCGGCACGAACTTCAACGGCGCCCAGATCGCGTTCGACAACTGGGAGGGCGACGGCTGCCCCTCGCCGGGCGGCTGCGCCAACCCCATCCCGGGCGGTGACGGCGCGATGTGGGACGACGACACCTTCGACCTGAGCGGCATGGGCCTCGTCCAGCCCGGCGACACCTCGGCCTTCGCCACCATCGCCGACCCGCCGGGCTCGGACTGCCTGGTCTTCGCGTCCTTCATCACCGAGATCACCTACCCGAACCCCTGCCCCGACCTCGACGGTGACTTCCACACCACCTGCGACGGCGACTGCGACGACAGCAACCCCGACGTGCACCCCGGCGCGGCCGAGCTGGACAACGGCATCGACGACGACTGCGACGGCGAAGTCGACAACTTCCCCGACGACGACGGCGACGGCTGGTCCTGGCCGGAGGACTGCAACGACGACGATGCCGCCATCAACCCGGACGCCGACGAGGACTGCGAGAACGGCATCGACGACGACTGCGACGGCGAGATCGACGAGTGCGGTGACGACGACGACGCGGCCGACGACGACGACGGTGCGGGCGACGACGACGACTCGGCTGGCGGGGACGACGACGACGACGACGATGGCGGTTCGGGCGGCGTGCGCGCGCGCAGCGGCTGCTCTTGCCAGACGGGGTCGGGGGCCAGCGCCCTGGGCCTGCTCCTGCTGCTGCCGATCGCGCTGCGCCGGCGGCGCTGAGCCCCGTCGAGCGGGCTCTCCAACCGGACGGAGCGGAGCCCCGGGAACGCGTCCCCCCAGGCCCTGCCTCGGCCCGGCTTCTCGAAGCCGCGGCACCCCGCCCGTCCGGGCTGCCTCCAAGGTGCCGATCTGGAGCGACGTCGCCCCTTACATGCGCCTTACACCTCGTTTTTCTTCCCAGGCCTTCGCGTCGCGCGCGCCCCAACACGGTCCTAGACTGATCGCGTGGATCAACGCAGCCAGGGCCTCGCGGCCGCCGGGTACGCGCGCAGCTGGGGGGAGCTCGAGCTGGGCGTGGAGTCCGGCCCGACCGGGCCCTGCCTGGCGGTGCGCGGGCCCGCTGGCCACCCCAGCCTGGGGCAGCTGCGACTCCTGCACGGAGGCGTGCGCCACCCCGCCATCCCCGAGCTGCTCGGCCACGGGCCGGGCTTCGTGCTGCTCGACGTCGTTCCGCTGCTCGATGGGCACAGCCTGTGGTCCCAGGTCGCGGGCGACGACGAGCTCCAGCTGAGCTACCCGGCTGGCGCCGCGGTGGGCCGCACCCTCGCCCTGGCGGTGCACGCGGTGCACGACCAGATGGGCCTGGCGCTCGGCGCCTCGTCCTGGGCGAACGTGCTCTTCGACGGGGCGGGGGACGTCTTCCTGCTCGCCTGCTCGCCCCCGCCCGCCCTCGCTGGGGACCCCGGCGGCGGCCCGATGCGGGCCCCCGAGGTCGCGGTGGGCGGGCAGCCAGTCTGGGCCTCGGATGTCTGGCTGCTGTGGGCGCTCTGGCAGCCCCTGCTCGCCATCGCGACGGTCCCGCCCGAGATGCTGGATGCCCTGGTGGGCCGCTCGCCGCAGGACTCGGGCTACGCGGCGATCTTCCGCGAGGTGCAGCAGCGGGCTGGGGCGTCGACCCCCGAGGCGCGCTACCCCGACCTGCCTACGGCGCTGGATGCCTGGCGCCGCCTGTGGGACGCGCTGGGCATGGGGCCCGACGAGGCCGCGGCGCGCTCCCTCGTGCTCGCGGTGGCGAGGCGGGGCGTCGCCGGGGCGCAGGCGCCGGACCCTGAGCCGACGGTCGAGGTCGGCCCCGAGGCCCGTTGGCTCCAGCTGGGCAGTGGGAGCGTGGACCTGCGGCGCCGTCCGCTGCTCCGCCGGTTGCTCGGGGAGCTGCTGCGAGCCCGGCACGCGCGCCCGGGGGCCTGGGTGCCGCTGCCGGATCTGATCGCGGCGGGCTGGCCGGGCGAGGTGATCCTCGAGAGCGCGGCGCGCAACCGCGCCTGGGTCGCGCTGTCGAGGCTGCGTCGTCTGGGCCTGGACGAGCTGCTGCTGAGGGACGACCGCGGCTACCGGCTGGACGCCGCGGTGCGCTTCACCGGCGCGGGCTGGCCTCCTCAGTAGGGCAGGTCGACCACCGAGCAGAGCCACTCCACCATGGGGGCGCCGGCGCGGAAGTGGGCCTCGAGCCGCTCAGCGAAGTCCTCGCTCAGGACCTCGTCTTCGGGGAGGTTGCGCACGGTGATGAAGTCCTTGCGCTTGAGGTCCTCGACGAGCGGGTGCTCCTTGTCGTAGCCCCGCGGCGCGCGGCTCAGCGACTCGCCGGCCAGGTGGTGCTCGGCCGCCTCGACCGACGCCTTCGCGGCGGCCCAGCCCTCGGGATCGGAGACGATGCCGTCTCGGATCGCCTTGAGGCTGTCCTTGTCGGGGTGCCACATGCCCAGGCCGACGAAGACCTCGCCCGGCGCCAGGTGCAGGTAGAAGCCCGGCGCGTGCACGTCCCGTCCGCGCTCGTGGCGGAACTGGATGCCCGTGTGCGTCTTGTAGGGGCTCTTGTCCTTGCTGAAGCGCACGTCGCGGAAGATGCGGAACATCGAGCCGCCGACCTTCTTCGCCTCGGCCACGAAGTGGGGCGAGATGGCGTGCAGGCGCGCCTCGAACTCGCGGATGAACGCGAGGCTGGGCTCGCGCACCGAGCCCTCGTAGCGGTCCTGGTGGGCCTTGAACCAGGCTCGTTCGTTGTTGTCGGCGAGGTCCGCGAGGAACTCGAAGAGGTCGTCGTCAAAGGCAGGCATCTGCGGAGGCTAGCGCGAAGCGGGCGCGGGTGCGGGCCGCGGCGGCTCAGGCTCGTGAGGAGCCTTCAGTCCTGGAGCGGGCCCTTCGGGCTCGGGCGCTTCGGGGCCTCTCCGCGCGACTTGAGCGGCCCGTCGTTCCGGATGCGGGACACGACCCGGTCGTTGACCACCTGCTCGCGGCGCCAGGCCCGCAGGCCCTGCTCGGGGCAGTAGTCGCGCTCCGTCACGGCGCGGTAGTCGCCGAAGTCGGTCACGCAGCGCGAGGTCACGCCGCCTTCGCAGACCGCGTACTCGAGCATCTCGCAGCCGTGGGTCACCTCGCCCTCCTCGGTCGCGTGCTCGCCGTACCAGGCGTCGCCCACTTCGACCTCGCCGCGCA
>JAJDAI010000138.1 GCA_029261955.1 Deltaproteobacteria bacterium
TTGCGGAGCGGCTTGCCCTTCATGAGCATGTGCTGGATGCGCGCGATGGTCTTCGCCTCGCCGCAGAGCGACAGGAAGCCCTCGCGCTCGAGGTCGAGCAGGTGCTGCTCGTCCACGGCCGTGCCGGAGCTGATGTTGCCTCCGGTCAGGACGGTGGCGACCTTGCGTCCGATCAACCCGTCGTGCGCGCTGATCTGGTTTGCCTGCTCCATGCCCCAGATGGCGGTGTTGAGCGCGGCGTAGCCGCTCGTGCCCGGCAGCTTCAGCTTCCGGCGGTGCGGAGCCTTGTAGCCGGCGTTGCTCATGCCCAGCGCCAGCGCCTTCGCGTCGGCCACCTGGTGGTCCTTGCTCAGGCTCATCAGGTCACCCGGACGCAGGTAGCCGAAGCCGCGCGCCTCCTCGCCGGACTCGGCGACCTTGCCCATGCCGATCTGCATGAACGCCTTCTGCACGAAGGGGTTCGGGTCCACCTCGACGCCCTCGGGGATGCTCCCCACCAGGCGCCAGATGACCTCCTTGCAGCCGCCACCCGCGGGCAGCAGGCCGACACCGACCTCGACGAGGCCCATGTAGAGCTCGCCGGTGCCGACGGTCGCGGAGCTGTGCATGGCCACTTCGGCGCCGCCGCCCAGCGTCAAGCCGTGCGGTGCGGTGACCACGGGCTTGTTGCAGTACTTGGCGCGCATCACGACCTGCTGCAGGCCGCTGACCATCTCCTCGATGGCGGTCCACTCCTGCTGCATGGCGTTCATCATGACGAGCATGATGTTGGCGCCCGCGGAGAAGGCCATGGGGTCCTGGTTGCCGACCACGAGGCCGTTCCAGTCGCCGGTCTCGAGCAGGTCCAGGGCGTCGGAGTAGAGCCCGATGATGTCCGCGTCGAGCGCGTTCATCTTCGTGTGGAACTCCAGACCCAGGATCCCGTCGCCGAGGTCCAGGATGTGGGCACCCATGTTGTGCTTCACGACCCCGCCGGCGTCCTTGATGTCCGCCAGGAAGAGCGAGCCCGGAGGCTTCGGAACGACGTGGCGCTCGTTGTCCCCGCAGACGTTCAGGAAGCGCGTGACGCCCTCCTGACGCTCGTACCAGCCGCCCGCGGCGACCGCCGATTCGACGATGGCGGGGATGGTCCGGCCCTCGGCGCGCATGCGCTCGACGGACTCGGCCAGGCCGATGGCGTCCCAGCTCTCGAAGGGGCCCTGATCCCAGGCGTATCCCCACTTCATGGCGTTGTCGATGCCGACCACGTCGTCCGCGATCACGCCCAACAGGCCTGCCGAATAGAGCAGGGTGTCGGCCGTGGCGTCCCACGCGAGCTTGGCGGCGGCGTCGTCGAAGCTGAGGAACTTCTTCACCCGCGCGCCGGCGTCGTCGATGTCGCGCAGGGCGCCGAGGCTCTCGAAGCGCACCTTCTCCTGCGGCTCGTACTCGAGCGTCGTCAGGTTGAGGACGAGGATCTCCTTCTTGCCCTCGGCGTTCTTGCCCTTCTTGTAGAAGCCGGCGCCGGACTTGCTGCCCAGGTCGCCTCGCTCGATGAGCTTCTTCAGGAAGTCGGGAAGCAGGAAGACGTCGCGCTGCGGATCGTCGCCCAGGTTCTCGTAGCAGTTGGCCGCCACGTGGGCGAGCGTGTCGAGGCCCACGATGTCCGCGGTGCGGAAGACGGCGGACTTCGGCCGGCCCATGGGCTTGCCGAAGATCTTGTCGATCTGCGGCACGGTGAAGCCCTGTTCCACGACCTTGTGGAGCAGCGCCATCATCCCGTAGGTGCCGATGCGGTTCGCGATGAAGTTGGGCGTGTCCTTGCCGACGACGATGCCCTTGCCCAGGCGACGCTCGCCCCAGCGGGCGAACTCGTCGAAGGCGACGGGATCGGTGTCGGGGCCGTCGACCAGCTCCAGCAGCTTCATGTAGCGCGGCGGGTTGAAGAAGTGCGTCACGAAGAAGCGCTTCTTGAACGAGTCGTCCATGCCCTCGACGATCGACGCGATCGGGATGCCCGACGTGTTCGACGTGATGAGGCAGTCCGCGTGCGCGTTCTCGTTGACGGTCGTGAAGACCTTGCGCTTGATGTCCAGGCGCTCCGTCACCGCTTCGACCACCCAGTCCACCTCTCCGAGGCGGGCGGCGTCCTCACCGAAGCTGCAAGGCTCGATGAGGTTGACGAAGTTGGTGTGCATCAGCGGCTTGGGCTTGTGCTTGAGCAGGCCCTTGATTGCGGCGTGCGGCCGCTCGAGGTCAAAAAGGAGCGAGGGGATGCCGGCGTTGGCGAGGTGGGCAGCAATGCCCGACCCCATGACGCCCGCCCCCAGCACCGCGACCTTGCGAATGTTGCGGGACATGGGTTCTCCAGAAATGAATGAGTGCTCATTCAGGGGCGGCGAGTGTAGGGGCGAGGCCACGGGCCTGCAACCGGATCACGGGGGGAGGGGACACGAGTTTGTCGCGGGGCTGCATTTGGGCTGGTCCGCGCGGTATTCCGAATGCATACTGATGAGTACGGGCGGCAGTGTCGTACCCAGGAGTCTTCGGGCTCCGGGGGGCACTGGCCGGCCAGGGGATTCTCTGGAGGAGGAGAAAAGGACCGCCACGCGTGCACGTTCTGCTGCTCGATACCCAGTACGAGATCCGGCGCTTCCCGTTCGCGTCACAGAGCCCTGCGTTCCTGCTGCCGGTGGTGCACCGGAGCCTGCTGGAGCGCACCGCTGAGTGGCTGGCCCGCTTCGGCCTCAACGACATCACGCTCATCACCCACCGCGTCGCCGCGGAGGACTTCGATCTGAGCCGCGCGATCGTCGATCACGGCATGAAGACCGCGGGATCGGTGCAGGAGGCGATGCAGCGCGCGAAGCGGCGCGGCGCCATCGACCAGCCTGTCCTGATGATGCAGCCCAACCTCCACCCGCTGCCCGACCTGTCGAGCATCTGCACGGCCCACTTCCGCGGCAAGCAGGCGGTGACGGTCGTGAAGGGCACCTGCCGATTCGGCGCTGGCCAGTACGGCTTCGGGCCGCCGGTGCTCGTGCTCGGGGATGGCGTGCTCGCGCGCCTCATGGCCACCGAGTTCGCGGAGAAGCCGCTGGTCGAGGGCCCCCGGCTCGCGCGCCGCAGGGGCCTCGAGGTCCAGGCGATGGAGCTCCAGCAGCCCGTGGTCGAGATCAACAACGCCTACGCGCTCTTCCAGGCCAACCTGGAGACGCTCGCCCCCGGCGCCTCGCCCGCCGACATGCGCGGCGTTCGGCAGCTCGGTCCGAAGCTCTGGGCCGCGGCGGACGCCCGAATCGAGAACGTCGAAGTGGACCCCGACGGCGGCCCCGTCCTGGTGGGCTCCTACGCGGTGGTCGTCGAGGGAAC
Organism: Deltaproteobacteria bacterium; assembly: GCA_029261955.1. GTDB lineage: Bacteria > Myxococcota_A > UBA796 > UBA9615 > UBA9615 > CALCXL01. The sequence goes on from JAJDAI010000138.1 coordinate 3,352, forward strand.
GGTGCTTCGCGGCCCGACCATCATCGGCGAGGGCGTGACCATCGAGCGCGGCTCCTTCGTGCACCGCGGCCTCTTGCTGCCCCGCACCGAATTGAGCGCCATGAGCTTCGTGGCCCGCTCGGTCGTGGGGCCCTTGTACAGCCAGCGGATCGCCTGCTAGTCGAGCTGCGGCCATGGCCGCGCTCCCGTCCCGATTGTCTGCGCTCTGCGTGGGCCTGCTCCTCGCCCTGCTGCTGGCGGAGGGCCTCGTTCGGGCCCTCTACCTCGAACGGCGCTGGCTGCCCGACCTGGTCACCTTCCAGGAGCACGACGCCGACCTGCCGATCCACCGGGTCTCGGCCGATCCCGCGCTCGGCTACGAGCTGGTGCCCGGCTCCGAGCTGAGCACCGGGCGCGTTCGCTGGTTCGGCGACGCGCCCCGCGAGCTGCGGGTCAACTCCCTGGGTTTTCGAGACGTCGAGCGGCGGGTCCTCAAGGAGCCGGGCGTCCTCCGGATCCTCGCGCTCGGTGGCTCCAACACCTACGGCGCCTCGGTGACCCAGGGGAACACCTGGCCGGCCCAGCTGGAGCAGGTCCTGCGCGAGCGGGGGCAGGCCGCGGAGGTCTGGAACCTCGGGGTCGACGGCTACGTGCCCGGCCAGAAGCACCTCCTCTTCGATCGGGCGCTCGAGGAATTCGCCCCCGATCTGGTGCTGATGCAGGTCTTCAACCGCGGTCCGCGCCACTTCCTCCCCATGCGACGCAGCGAGCTGGTGCAGAGCTTCCGCCGCGACCCCGGCCACTACGTGGAAAACCTCCGCGCGGTGCCCGAACCCGGCTCCTTCGCCTTCGGGCTGTTCCGCGCGAGCGCCCTCGTGCGCGCGGGCGTGCTGCTCCACAACCGAATGGAGCGGCGGGACAAGCCGGGTGTGGTGCCCGAGGGGCTCTGGGACGAGCTCAACCGACGCGACGACGCAGCTCTGCGCGCCCGCCTGGCGGGCGACATCCCGGTCTGGATCGTGATCCCGCCTGTCGACCTGCCCGACGGGGTCTTCCCCACGCCGCCCGGCCGCACGGTCGATCTGCGCGCCCTCGCCCCCCCGAGCCGCCCCGACGTGCGCGACATCCACCCCGGGGCCGCCGTCTACCGCTGGTACGCCGAGTCCATCGCCGACGCCCTGCAGGCCGCAGGAGACTGAGCAGGCCGGTGTCAGGCACCGGGGTGTTCGTTCTCCGCGTCGCTGTCTATTCGGCCGCGAAGAACCAGCCGCCTGCTTCGTCCCTCGTCGCGACGAAGGGTCGGTGTCCCGCGGCGTCGAGGAAGACCTCCCCGCGATCGACGACAGCGGCCTGCCCGCCGAAAGCCGACGGCAGGGCGGTCTGGGCGCGCAGCGTCGCGGCGACGTCCTCCCACCACAGGGTGGGGGTGGCCTCCAGGGTCGCGATCGCGAGGCGGAGCGCGTCGTGGCCAGCCGCGGCGTCGAGGCTGGCGGGCCGGGCGAAGCGGCCCCGGAACTCGCGGTCGAAGCCGGGATCGACGAGCGCCGGGTGGATGCCCCGGACGCGCGACCGAGCCTCTCCCGCGGCCACCAGCGTGTCCGGCGACATGCCCCAATCGATGACCCACAGCTCCAGGTAGGGGTTCTTCGGGAGCAAGGCGGCCACGGCCTGTGCGGCTTCGGGCGGCCCGGCGAGGAAGACCGCGTCGAGGCCGGGGGATGAGGCGGCCGCCGCCCAGGCCTCGGGGGCGGCCGGGTCGGCGCGCTCGGTGCGGACCCGGCCGCCGCCGCGCTCGAAGACCGAGGAGAATGCCTGGCTCATCGCGTCCCCGAAGGGGTCGGCCACCGCGATCACCATGGCGGCCCGCGCCCCCCTTGCGAGCGCGTCTCGGGCCGCCGCCGCGCCCATCTCCGCGCTGGTGGGTCGCACGGCGGCGAGGTTCCGCGGCCAGGGGGCGATGGCGGCGGCGTCTGGGGCGGGCAGCAGCAGCGCGGCTTCGTGCAGGGCGAGGATGGGCACGATGGTGGAGACCTGCCCGGGGTGCACCGGCCCGATCATCAGGCTCGACCCGCCGTTGAAGCAGCTCGCGAAGGCCTTGCCGACCTCCGCTTCATCGACCCCTGGGTCCTGACGTCGAAAGGTGATGCGCCGCCGTGTCGGCCCCGTGCCCATGGCGTCCCGGGCCAGCTCCATGCCCGCTTGGATGTCGGCCGCCCGC
>JAJDAI010000139.1 GCA_029261955.1 Deltaproteobacteria bacterium
GCCGGCGGCGACGCCCGCGCGCTTCGCGATCTCGCTCGTGGAGGCGGCCGAGAAGCCGCGCTCCCCGAACACGTCGATGGCTGCGTCGAGGACCCGCCGCTGCTTCTCGGTGAGCTCCGGCTCGGTCATGCCCGCTCCAGCCGCATCGACACCCACTCCTGGCTCTCGATGCGGTCGACCTGCGCGAGGCCGGCGGCCTCCATGGCCGCGAGCACGACGTCGCCCTGGCGCTACAGGATCCCGCTGACCACGAGCGTGCCGCCGGGCTCCAGCCGGGCGACGAGCTGCGCCGCCACGTCGATGAGGATCGGCGCGAGGATGTTGGCGAAGACGAGATCCCAGGTCCCCTCCGCGGCCTCGATGGTGCCGGGGCGGACCTCGAAGGCAGCGGCGAGGTCGTTGGCCACCGCGTTCGCGTTGGCGGCTTCGACCGCCGCGGGCTCGGGGTCGACGCCGACGGCCGTGGAGGCCCCCAGGCGCAGCGCCGCGAGCGCGAGGATCCCCGTGCCGGTGCCCACGTCCAGCACCCGGGCGCCGGGGCGCGAGGGCAGCCAGCGCTCCGCGAGCAGGGTGCAGCCGCGGGTGGTGCTGTGGGTGCCGGTGCCGAAGGCCTGGCCGGGGTCGAGGCGGAGCATCGCTTCGTCGGGGGCCAGGGTCGGCGGCTCCTCCCAGCTCGGCACGATCCAGAGCCGCTCCGAGAGACGCTGCGCGGTCCAGCCCGCCTTCCAGGTGGCGCTCCAGTCCTGCTCGACGACGGGCGCGATCGCGACCGACTCGGCGCCGAGGTCCCTCAGCTCCGCCTCCGCGTGCGCGCGCAGCGCCTCGGGGTCCTCGGGGTCCTCGAACCAGGCCACCAGCTCGACGGTGTCGCCGGGGTTCACCGGGTCGGGCGGCATCCAGTCGCCGCCGGCCACCACCGGGCCCTCGCCGTCCTCGAAGTGCAGGCCCGCGTGCTCTTCCTGCACGCCGGCCGCGCCCAGCGCCCACAGGTGCGCCGAAGCCTCGTCTTTGCGGGCCTCCTCGACCGTGGTGCGCAGCTCGAACCAGGTCATCGGGGTCCTAGAGCGGGAAGAGGCCGTCGGGGTCGGCCGGCAGGTCGGTGACACCGGCTGCCTTGAGGGCCTCGCGGAGCGCTGCCTCGATGAGCACCGGGTGCGCCGAGGGCAGCTCCTTGCCGTTGATGAAGACCGCGGGTGTGCCGCTGATGCCGAGGGTCTTGCCGTCCTCCACCTGCGCCCGGACCTCGTCCCAGAGCGTCTCCTTCTGGATGCAGGCCTCGAACTCCGCCCGGTCGAGGCCGAGCTCGTCCGAGATGCGCATCAGCGTCTTCGTGCCCAGGTTCCCCTGGTTGTCGAAGACCTGGTCGTGGAAGTCCCAGAAGTTGCCCTGCCGGCGTGCGCACTGGGCGCCGACGGCGGCCTCGCAGGAGTCGGGGTGCAGGTCGCGGCCCATGTTCGGGTTGCAGGCGGTGCCGAGCGGGTAGTGCTTGAACACGAACTGCACGGTGTGGCCGTAGCGGTGGGCGATGTCCTTGAGGAAGTAGCCCGCCATCCGGCAGTGGGGGCACTCGAAGTCAGCCAGCTCGATGAGCGTGACCGGCGCGCCCTCGGTGCCCTTGACCGCGTCGAAGGGGTTGATCTTCACTTCCTTGGGCTGGATGGCGGGCCAGTCCACGAGGAACTCCTTCACCGCGCCCTGCGCCTCGGCGACCGCCTTCGCGCGCTCCTCGGGGTCCACGGGCTCCTCGTCCTCGGGCTCGTCGGCCTTGTTCGCGGGCTCGCTCAGGTTGATCTGCGCGCCCTCGCTCTGGACCCGGTCGGCGTAGGAGCCGTAGGCCCCGTAGGTGACGACGAGGAAGATCACGACCATCAGCGCGATCTTCGCGACGCTGGCCTTGATGTCCCCGAGGATGCCGCCGATGCCACCGCCGTGGCCGATCCAGGCCAGGACGAAGATGCTGATCGAGGCCGCGTCCAGGCCCAGGCAGAACAAGCACCAGGCCTTCACCGCGAAGGCCTGGATGGCCACGAGGTACAGGCTGAAGGCCAGCGCTGGGACCATGCCGCCGGCGATGAGCGCCAGGTTGTGCGAGCGCTTCTCCTGCTTGCCGAAGGCCACCATCAAGCTGAGCAGCAGGATGACGACGTAGAAGGCGACGGCCGGCACGGAGACGGGCAGCTCGGCCGCGCCGCCGAAGTCGATGGCGGACCACTTGCTGCCGTTGACCTTCGCGCAGCTGATGGTCTCCGAGACCTCGCAGAGCGAGTCGAAGTCCACGTCGGGCTGGTGGGTCACCGTGAAGTGCGTGTTCGTGAGGTCCATGCCGAGCCAGATGCCGGCGACGGACAGCGCGATGAGCAGCCAGGGGAGGATCTTCTGCATGGCTTATTCCTGAAGGAGCTCGTCGATGCGGACGAGCTGTTCCTTGAGCGAACGCGGGGTGTAGCCGATGTGGCGGTCGCGCACGACCCCCTGCTTGTCGATCAGGATCGTCATCGGGATGTTGTTCGCGCCCCAGGAGTTGCCGACGCTGTTGCCGGAGACATCCAGGGCGACGGGGAACGAGACCGGCACCTGCCGCAGGAAGTTCTGGGCGGCCTCGCGGCTGTCGTCGAGGGAGACGGCGAGAAAGACCACGTCCTTCTTGCTCAGCGTCTTCCAGTGCTGCTCGAGCGCCGGCATCTCGGCTCGGCAGGGGCCGCACCAGGACGCGAAGAAGCTCATCAGCACGACCTTGCCGCGCAGCTCGGCGAGCTGGACGGAGCCGTCGAGGT
>JAJDAI010000140.1 GCA_029261955.1 Deltaproteobacteria bacterium
GACGCGCGGAGTCGTCGGGTCGCATCCATCAAGGAGCAGGTGGCGGCGGCGAAGGAGCGGGCGTCGCAGCGCTGGAGCGTCGCGGAGGAGTCGTCAGACGCCTTGGCGGAGCAGGAGCTGCAGTTGGAGGAGCGCCTCGCCGTGCTGGTCGAGGAGGAGCGGGCCGTGCGTCTGCTCCAGGTCCTGGACCCCAGCCGCGCGGGGCGGGCCAGCGCCGCGTGGGTCGAGCTGCGGCAGCTGATCGTCGAGCTGCGGCGTCTGGCGCTGTCCGCTCGAGGGCGCGAGGCCGAGCTCGCGCGCGAAGAGCAGGAGCAGCTGGCCTGGGTCAAGGCGCAGGCCGAGGAGCTGGCCCGCGCCCGCCGCTTCGCCGACGAGCAGCCGGAGGGTGAGTCACGCAGCTCGCTCGGTCAGGCGCTCGAGGGCTGGCAGGCTGCGCTGGACCACACCCAGGCGGCGGCGGAGCATCACGGCCAGGTTCGGGCTCGCGCCGAGCAGTCGGTGCTGTCCCTGGTGCAGCGCGCCAAGGAGCAGCGGCGGCTCGCGCGCGGGATCACGCCCCGGGCGACTGTCCGGCGAGATCGCGAGCACCTGGTCCCCGATCTGAAGTCGGAGCTGTCCTTGCTCGGGCCGAACGTCCGCTCGCTGTCGCGGCGGCGGCTTGGCCAGCTGGGGTCCCTCCTTGAGGGGGGCAGCGGCTTCGCGGTGCTCAGCGCCGCGCTGGTCGGGTCGTTCTGGCTCGTGGTTGGGCTCCTCTTCTGGTGGTGGGGGCGTCGCCAGATCCCCCGCCTCGCGAGGCCCTTCGTCGCGTCGGCTGGCCGCGGCGTCTCTGGCCTGTTCGCGCTGGACATCGAGCCGTTCGAGGGGCTGCTCACCCACGTCGGGCGGGCTGCGGCCGACCTGCTTGCGCTCTCGCTCCTCATCGGCCCCACGCGGGCTCGCGTGCCGGAGCTGGCGGCCCTGCTCGTCCTGGCTCGGCTCGTCGCCCTGTACCAGCTGCTGATCGGCGTCTTCCGCCTGGCCGTCGCGCCGCGGGACGAGGGACGGCCCGCCTTCTTCCGGCTGGAACGCGCGGGCTGGAAGCGGGCGGACCGGGCCGCCCGCATGCTCCTGGCCCTGGTCGTACTCTCGGGATTCACGCGCTTCGTCACGCTCGATCTGCTCGGGACCGAAGCCCTCGGCAGCGTCGCCGAGTTCGCCTTCCGCTGGCTCCTGCTTGCGGTGCTCCTTGTTCAGCTCTGGCGGGCTGAGCCCGCGCTGCGCGGCGTCGTCACGGTGCGGTCGCCGCGGGACCGGGTGGGGCGTTGGCTCGAAGCGCCCCGCGGTGGCTTCCTGCTGCGCCCCCTCCGCGCGGGCGGGGCGATCGTCTGGCTGTCTGTGACGCGCGGTTGGCAGATCGCGCAGGGATCGGCCCGCGAGGGCACGGTCCTCGGCGGGCTGGTGGCGCGGCTGCAGAGCCGCAGCCTGGACCGTGAGGAGGGAGAGGAGACGCAGGACGGCCCCATTCCCCAGGAGCTGTTGCGAGACTTCTCGGCCGCGGCGGTCCGGGCGGATTTCTCCGGGCTGACCGAGCTGGAGTCCGAGGCCGACGCCCTACTCCAGACCTGGCGCTCGGAGGAAGAGGTCCGCGGCCTGATCGCGGTCGTCGGCGACCGGGGCCACGGCAAGGGGCGGTGGGCACTCGGTTGGGCTGCACCTCTGGAGGCCGAAGGCTTCGAGGTGGTCCGTCTGAAGCCGCCCGGCCGGATCGCCACCCGGGACGCGCTGTGCGCTTGGCTCGCCGAGTCGCTCGGGGCGCGGCCCGACCTGGAAGCCCTCGGGGATCGGCTCGATCAAATGAAGTCGACGATCTTCGTCGTGGAGGAGCTCGAGCACACCTTCCTGCGCCACGTGGGCGGCTTCGGGGCCATCGGGGCTTTGGTGGAGCTGGCCGCGGCCCACAGCCAGCGCCACTTCTGGGTCTTCACCTGCCACGCGCCGGCCTGGCGCTACCTCGTGCGGCTTCGGCGGGTGCTGAACCCAGACGCCTTCCTCGGAATCCTGCCCCTGCCCCGGCGCTCCGGCGCAGCCTTGCGCCAGGCCCTGGAGGGGGCTGCCACCGAGCTCGGCCTGACCTTGGACTGCTCCCCCTTGATCCGCCCGGGCACGGTCTCGGGGGATCCCGCCGGGGACCTGGAACGGGCGACCCTCGGCTACTTCCGCCTGCTGGCCGAGGCTTCGAGGGGCAACCCGGGGGTCGCCATGAAGATCTGGGAGCGCTCCTCCCGCCTCGCGCCCGGGGGGGGCCGCATCGTGTTGCGCCTGCCCGAAGGGCTGCTGGACGGGCGGGAGGTGGAGCTGACCGACGTCGAGCAGCTCATCGCGGCCGCCCTGGACGTGCACGGAGAGCTGTCACTCGAGGAGCTCGCCCTGGCCAACAACAAGCGGGTCGAGGTGCTTCGGCCCGCCTTGCGCCACCTCGCGAGCCGAGGGGTCGTCACGCCGGCCTCGGAGGGGCGCGTGGTGCTCAGCCTGGACCACCTCCCCGGGGTCATCCAGACGCTGCGCCGGCGCCATTTCGTCTACGGCAAGGAGTAGAGGATGACCAACCAGAGCCTGCTCCGCTTCATCGACCTCGACGGGCTGCCCCTGGCCGTGGGGATGCTGGTCATCGGGCTGGTGCTGCTCCGCGTCACCACGGGCTGGTTCGACCGGCTCGGGGAGCGCTTCGCGCACCGGCGACTCCTGCTGAAGCAGGTGTCCGCGCTGCTGCGCTTCGTCGTCTACTTCCTGCTCTTCGCGGGCACGGCGTCGAGTGTGCTGGTCCTGGAGTCCGAGGCGCTGCTCGCGATCGCGGGCACCGTCGGCGTGGCCTTCGGCTTCGCGTTCAAGGACCTGCTGGCCTCGCTGATGGCCGGCGTGATCCTCCTCTTCGATCGCCCCTTCCAGGTCGGCGACCGGGTGGCCTTCGGGCCCTACTACGGGGAGATCGTGGAGATCGGGCTGCGCTCCGTTCGTCTCGTGACGCTGGACGACAACCACGTGACCATCCCCAACAGCAACTTCCTCTCCCAGGCGGTCGCCAGCACCAACGCGGGCGAGCTCGACTGCATGGTGGTCGTGCCGACCTACCTGCCCCCGGGCGAGGACTTCGTGCAGGCCCGCGAGCTCATCGAGGAGGCCGCACTCACCTCAGCCTACGTCTACCTGGAGAAGCCGGTCGTCACCCTGGTGAGCGACGAGTTCCTGGGTGAGCGCTTCGTCACCGTCATCCGGCTCAAGGCCTACGTCATGGACGCTCGCTTCGAGAAGACCTTCGCGTCGGACGTGACCGAGCGCACCAAGCTCGCGCTGCGGGCGGCCAACATTCGGACTCCGGACC
>JAJDAI010000015.1 GCA_029261955.1 Deltaproteobacteria bacterium
GCTGACGGAGCTGGTGCTGCGCCTGGCGGCCCGCCGCGGCCTGGTCTGCTGCTGGTGGGAGGAGCACGACGGCAGCCACTCGGGTGCGCCCTTCGTCGCCTCGCTCCTGCGCAGCGCCCGCGCCCGCTCCTACCCCCTCCTCCTGCTCTACGAGCCCGACGAGGGGCCCGTCGACGCCCTGGACGAGCCGGGCTGGGAGACGCTGGAGGTCGGGATGCTCGGCGCGGAGCACCTGGGCGAGATCCTGGTCGACCTCGCCCTGGATCCCCTGCGCGTGCCCGCGGTGTCCATGCGCGCCCGGGGCAACGCTGCGCGCGCCGTCGAGGCGGCCCGGCTGCTCTGCTCCACGGACTTCCCCATGGGCTCGCTGTCGCCCGACGACACCGAGGAGATCGACCTCAGCATGCTCGCGGACGAGACCCTCGGCACGGTCGAGCTCGACGCGCCGCAGGTGGGCCTCATCCGGCTCGAAGGCTTCTGCCGCAAGACGGGGGGCGGCGTCGATCAGGACCGGCGTGAAGCGCTGCTGACCGCGCTCGCCGTGCTGCCGCGCCCCTGCCCGCAGGAGCGCCTGGGCCGCGTGTGGGATGAGCTGGGGCGCTGGGATGCTGCCTCGCTGCTGACCACGGTCGAGTCCGCGCTCTTCGCTGGGCTCGTCACGCGGGACGCGCAGGGGCGCCTCGACTTCGCGGGTGGTGAGTTGGCGCACGCGGCGGGCGATCTGCTCGCGCACCGCCCGAGCCTGCCCCTGCTGCGCCAGGCCTGCGCCCACGCCCTGGTCACCGAGGAGGGCGCGGCTCCGGCCCTGCTCCGCGCCGCGGCGGCCCTGCTGCTGGACGCCGGCCAGCCCTCGGAGGCCCTCGAGCTGTTGATGCGCGCCGCCACGGCCCTCGCGCGGGTCGACTCCGAGGCCGCGCAGGCGACCTGGGCCCAGGCGCTGGCCGCGGCGGAGGGCGCCGGCGTGGCTCCCTCGGATCCGCTGCGCGTCCGCATCGTCCTGGGCGCGGTCCGCTGCGCGCGCGAGCTGGGCGACGTCGATCGCGCGGACGAGGAGCTGGAGGGCCTGGACCCCCTCGCGCTCACCCCAGCGGACACGGCGGCCTTCCACGAGGCCCAGGCTTCCGTCCTGCTGCTGCGCCTGGAGCTGGACGCCGCCCGGCTCGCGGCCAGCCAGGCCATCAGCGGCTACGAGCGGGTCGGTGATGCCCTGGGGGTTGCCCGCGCCCGGCTGCTCGCCGCTGACGCCCTGACCCGGCAGGGCCGCCGCGACGTCGCGATCCCCGAGCTGGAGCGTGCCCTGGCGGAGGCCGGCGCCGCCGGCGCGGACCGGGAGAGCCTCTGGGCCCGCTGGCTGCTGGCCCGCTGCCTGCGGGCTTCGGGGTTGCGGGAGCGCGCGTCGACCGAGCTGGCCGAGGTGCTGGCCTTCGCCCGGGAGCTCGGCGTCGTCGCGGTCGAGGGGGCGGCGCTTCGCGAGCTGGGCAACCTGGCGCTGCTGGGCGGGGATCCGGACACGGCGGAGGCGCGGCTCCGGGAGTCCGCCGAGCGCCTCGAACAGGCCGGTCTGCGCGGTGAGGCCGCGGTCACCCGCATCAGCCTGGGCGAGCTGGCCCGGTCCCGCGGCGACCTGGCCCGCGCCCGTCGCCAGTACTCCGCTGCCTTCGCCGTCACCCGAGCCTACGGCCTGACGAGCGAGATCCTCGTGAGCCTCGTGAACCTGGGCATCACCGAGCTCGCGATGGAGCGGGAGCGGGGAGCCCGTCGGCGCCTCGCCGAGCTGGACCGCGTGCTGCCGCCCGGCTCCGCCCACGGCCTGCGTCCCTACATCGAGGCCCTGCGCCTCGTGGTCCAGGTGCTCGACGAGGCCTGGGAAGACGCCGAGGAGGGCCTCGAGTCCCTCGTCGAAGGGACCGGCCTGCCGCCCGATCCCGACCTGCTCTGGCTGCTGGAGCGGGCAGGGGACAAGGCCGCGGCGGCGGGGGAATCGCCGCTGGCCGTCGACGCCTGGGACGAGGCCCTCAAGCTCGCCCAGCGTCTGGGCGACGACGAGGCCGCGACCCGCCTGCGCAGCTCGCTCGGCTCCGCCTGATCCCCCCAAGCAGCGAAGCCCCTCCCAGCCAGGCTGGAAGGGGCTCGACCGCCTTGTTTCGTGTCAGTTCTGGACGATGGTCAGGACGTAGTCCGAGGCGGCGTAGCCGTGCACCGCGATGTGGAGGGTGTGGGCGCTGTCCGCGTTCACGATGACCTCCTCGTTGCCGGAGCCGGAGTAGGGCCGCTGGTCCCACTCGTCGATGTTGGGCTGGGCGTCGAAGCGGACGTAGAGGTCGACGTCCGAGGCGGCGCTGGTGATGAGCTGGAGCTGGTCGCCGGCTTCCATGTCCACCGAGATGTGGTCCCACTCGTCCTGGGCCAGGCTGCCGTGGCTGTCGGTGTCCATCTGCCCCTCCCAGGAGACGGTCAGGGCGAAGGCGGGCACGTCGGAGTAGCCGCGGACGCTGACGTACCAGTTGCCCGGACCCTCCATGTCGCAGTTCTCGTCGGAGCCGCCGGAGTAGGGGCGGCAGTCGAAGGCCTCCGCGTCGGGGCGGGCGTCGCGGCGGACGTAGAGGTCGGCGTCGGCCTCACCGGTCATGGAGGCGGTCAGCAGCGCGCCTTCGGCCTCGAAGGGGCCGAAGTGGCGCCACTCACCCGCTTCCAGGGCGCCGGTGGCCCACACCTGCTGCGGCGGCGTGGGGTCCATGGTGCGGAAGGTCCAGGTCAGGGGCTGGGCGAGCGGGTTGCCGTCCAGGTCCAGGATGAACTCGTTGGCGCTGACCGTGTACTGCGTGTCCTCAGCGAGCAGCTCCGTGGGCT
>JAJDAI010000141.1 GCA_029261955.1 Deltaproteobacteria bacterium
CCGCACCCTCACCGGCTACCGCTGGGACTACGCCGGCTCGGGCCTGCAGGAGCGCGCCGAGATCGACCGCCGCAACAACGGCCAGGACCTCGTGCAGTGGACCTTCATCTACGGGTCCTCGGGCCGCCTGGAGACCTGGGAGCTGGACGAGCGCGAGGTCGGCGGCGAGCTCCAGCTCTTCACCTACCGCTGGGACGGCCTCGAAGTGCGCTCCGTCGACCGGGCGGTCGGCGAGGAGCCCCAGGAGCGCGGAGGCTGGCGCTGGGAGCACGACTCCTTCGGGCGCGTCGTGCGCCAGGTCGAGATCGACGAAGACGGCGCCGAGGGGCGCGAGGCCCTCTTCGAGCGGGACGCCGAGGGCTGGATCCTCGAGCAGAACGGCGTCATCTCGGAGCGAGGCGACTGGGCGCCGACGGAGATCAGCTGGTCCCGTGACTGCAGCTGAGGCCCGATTGCGCGCCTACTGGAGCTTCTCGAGCAGGGCCTGAGCCTTCTCCAGGTCCTGGTGGTGCTCGGGCGGGTCCGCCAGCACCTCCTCCAGCAGCGCCCGCGCCCCCGCCTTGTCCCCGCGCACCCGCAGCAGCACCGCGAGGCTGTAGGTGGCCGCGAAGTCCCCGGGCTTCATGCGCAGGGCCTCCCGATAGCGCTCCTCGGCCGCCTCGACCTCGCCTTCCATGAAGGCCGCGCGGCCCTCGGCGACCTGCTCGTCCGCCTCGTTGACCAGCTCGACCTCGATGATGCTGCCGATGCCCAGGTTGAGCAGCACGAGGCGGACCGGGCCCGCCCACCAGAAGGAGGCCGCCTGCCCGGCGATGAAGATGCCCAGGGGGATGTCGGGCAGCAGGGGCTTGCCGCGGAAGAGCAGGCGCACCTTGCTGTATCGGTGGTCGCCCGCGAGCCGGCGCACCCGCTCCCCGAGCTGCTTGAGGCTGTCCTCGATGGACTCGGGGTCCAGTTCGAACTTGAAGCGCCCGCTGTCGTCAGCCATCTCGTATCTCCGTTCCCAACATCCTACGAAAGCCGGGCGGCTCCCTTGCAATGGATCCCCGCTCCATCCGGTAGTGTTCCGCAGATGTCCCGTCCTTTCAGTCGCTCCTGGCTCATCGCCTCCATCGTGATCTTCGTCGCCATCGAGCTGCTCGTGGGCGGCTGGGCCGCGCAGATGCTCTCCGGACGGCAGATCTCCCACATGCTCTCGCTGCGGGTGGAGCTGTTCATGAGCCTGCTGAGCTTCGGCGTGGGCGGCTTCATCGTGGGCCTGATCTCACCCGGCAAGCGGCTGCTGGAGCCGGCGATCGGCGCCGCGATCTCGGTCGTCTTTACGTTCCTGATCAGCGTGTTCACGCCGATCACCTTCATCGCTGCCGCGCCCGGCCGCATGCTGATCGGCGGCGGGATCGCCTTCGTGATCGCGCTCTTCGGGGCCCACCTGGGCGAGAAGCTGACGGGGAACTAGGGCGACTCGGCGGCGCTTTCGCAGCTCGGCCAGGGCGAGCAGATCTGCTCGCTGTCTTCACCGGCCAGCACGCGATCGAAGAAGGCCATCGACTGGCCGTCGCTCACGCTGAGCTCGCTGCTCTGCCACTGGTGGCCGACGCCCTCGAACTCGATGAGGTCCACGGGCACCCCGGCCTCGTCCAGGGCTGCGGCCATGCGCCGCGCGTTCTCGGGGAGGATGCGCTGGTCTTCGGCGCCCTGGAGCAGCAGCGTCGCCGGCGCGGTGCCGTTGACGTACTCGATGGGGCTGGCGTCCGCGAAGGTGCCTTCGTGCTCGTGCACCGCGGCGCCCTCGTCGAGGGCCAGCAGGCGCTGGATGGCGAAGCGGCTCAGCTCCTCGGTGTTGTCGTAGACCCAGGCCAGGTCCGCCGGGGCGCTCTTGCCCACGATGGCCTGCACGTCGGCGGAGGCGTCCCAGCCGCACTGCTCGCTGTCGAACTGCGCGTGCTTCGCGCCGAGCATCAGCGCCAGGTGGCCGCCGGCGGAGTAGCCGAAGGCCCCGATGGCCTCGGGGTCGATGGCGTACTGCGCGGCGTTTGCGCGCATCCACCGCACCGCGCAGCGCACGTCCTCGGCCTGGGCCGGCCAGGGGAAGAACGGCGTGCCGTCGTCGTGGCTGGGCGTGGTCAGGCGGTAGTTGATGGAGACGGTGACGTAGCCCTGCTCGTTCGCCAGGTAGCCGCGCTCGCCGTAGCCGTGCGACGCCAGGCTGCCCTCCGCCCAGCCGCCGCCGTGGATGTAGAGGACGGCGGGGTGCGGGCCCGGTCCGAAGCGGAGCGGGTCGGGGCTGTGCACTTCGAGGGTGAGGTCGACCAGGTCGCCGTCCGGGGAGGAGACCGAGTGGTAGACGATCTCGCCCTCGGGCTGGCAGCCCATCGACGCGATCACCAGTGCTGCGAGGAGCCAACGCATTGCGGGCAAGCTAGTCCCCATCCGGGGGGCCGACAAGGGTGCATTTCGGCGGTATTGGCGCTTTTTACCAGGAGCCCGTGTTGCCCATGCTCAGCCAGGGCTCCTGCGGGGCCAGCGCCGCTCCCCGCTGGAGCAGCTCCACGGAGATCCCGTCGGGCGATCGCACGAAGGCCATGCGCCCGTCGCGCGGCGGGCGGTTGATGGTCACGCCCGCCTCCAGCAGGCTCGCGCAGAGCCCGTAGATGTCGTCCACCGCGTAGGCCAGGTGCCCGAAGTTGCGGCCGCCGCCGTAGGCCTCCTCCTGATCCCAGTTGTGGGTGAGCTCGATCTCCGGCTCGCCCGGCGCCGTGGCCAGGAAGACCAGGGTGAAGCGGCCGGTCTCCGAGTCGCGGCGGCGGGTCTCCACCAGGCCCAGCTGCCCGCAGAAGAAGGTGAGCGCCGCCTCGAGGTCGAGGACCCGGATCATCGTGTGCAGGTACTTCATGGGCGCGAGCCTAGCGGCCTCCTGCCGCGCGTCATACTGCGGCCCGGGAGGAACCATGGCCGGGCCGATCGGACTGCGAACACTCATCCGCATGGGCGCGAAGGGCCCGGTGCTGAGCCCGACGCAGCGCGCCGAGGCCTTCGACGCGCTCCGCCCCAGCGGCGCCCGCTACACCGGCGAGCGCCGCGCCGAGGGCCCCGTGGTCCCCCTGATCCCCTTCGCGGCCGGCTACGACCTGGACCTCGTGCTCATCAGCGATCACCCGGCCTGGAACATGCACGAGTACGCGCGCGTCCAGACGCCGGACGGGCCCCTCTGGCTGGCCAAGGACGCGCGGGAGGGCAGCCTCGATCAGAGCCTCGTCGTCGACTTGCCCGCCGATCGGCTCGCGGAGCTGCTGCCCGAGGTGCCGCTGATCCGCCAGGCCGCGCCCGTCACCGTGGTCGACCGCTCCGAGGGCGATGAGCTGGACCTGGACCTGAGCTACACGAACATCGACGGGGAGCCGGTGCAGCTCCACTACGAAGGCCCCGCGCCGCGCTCGCTCCAGCGCCTGCGCAACGGCTCGACCATGGGCCACAGCCGCAACCAGGTGCTGGCGGCGCTCGACCTCAGCCACCGGGATTTCGCGCGCCGGGCGAGCCTGTCCATCGGCGGCGTGCCCCGCCGCTTGCGCCTCTTCGGCCGCCTGGCCCTGGCCCTGAAGCAGGTGCAGGCAGGCTTCGCGGTGGGCCAGACCCGCACGACGGACGGG
>JAJDAI010000142.1 GCA_029261955.1 Deltaproteobacteria bacterium
CGTCCGCCGCCACCACCACCGCCGCTGCGCCCGCCGGGGCCACCGCGTCCGCCGCCGGGGCCACCGCGGCCACCAGGGCTGGGCTTGCGCTGCCGCTCGTTCATGAGCTGCTGCACAGCGTCGAAGTCCTCGCCCTTGGCCTCGGACTGCTTGCGCAGCTCGTCCATGCGATGCCAGCGGAAGAAGCCGCGCAGCGCGATGGCGACGAGCGCGTCGGCCGCCGGCCCACGCGCGCGCAGGTTGCGGGCCATGCCGAGGAAGCCCTCGAAGGCCAGGCCGTCGCGGACCGCCTTCTGCATCTCGGCGATGTGACGCTCAGTCCAGCGGTCCTCAGCCTCTTCGCGGCTGGGCAGGACCCGCTCCTCGAAGTCGATCTGGTACTTGGTCTTGAGGACCTTGCGGGTCGAGATCTCCTTGCCGCCCATGAAGGAGATGGCCGTCCCCTTCTTGCCGATGCGGCCGGTCCGGCCGGTGCGGTGCAGGTAGATGGCCGGATCCTCGGGCAGCGAGTAGTTGATCACGTGGCTCAGGTCGGTGATGTCGATGCCGCGGGCGGCGATGTCCGTCGCCACCAGGATGTCGATCTCGCCGCGCTTGATCCGAGCCATCACGCGCTCGCGCGCCTTCTGGTTCAGGTCCGAGCTGATGGGGTCAGCCACGAGGCCCTGGCGGTTCAGGAAGCGCGCGACCAGGTCCGTGTCGGAGCGCGTGTTGCAGAACACGATCGCCGACTTGGGGTCCTCGACCTCGAGCACGTGCAGCAGCTGACGCGGCTTCGGGTACTCGATCGTGGTCTCGTAGAGCACGTGGTGGATCGTGTCGCTGGCCTGCGCGTTGTCGACGCTCAGGTAGATCTCGTGGGGATCCTTGAGGAACTTGCCGATCAGCTGCTTGAGCTTCTCCTCGACCGTGGCCGAGAAGAGCAGGATCTGCGCGTCCTTCGGGAGCTCCGAGAGGATGTCCGTGACCTCCTGGAAGAAGCCCATGGACAGCATCTCGTCCGCCTCGTCGAGCACGCCGACGCAGGCCTTGTCCAGCACGAGGTTGCCGCGGTTGATCTGGTCGCGGACGCGGCCGGGGGTGCCGATGACGATCTCGGCGCCACCCTTGAGCGCGTCGGCCTGCGGACCGACGGGCACGCCGCCGTAGACGCGGACGACGCTCAGGTCCTTGTTCTTCGCGAGCAGCTCCGCCTCGTCGGCGATCTGGATGCAGAGCTCGCGGGTGGGGCACAGCACGATGCAGCCGGCGGCGCGCTGGCCTGCCTCGATGCGATCGATGGTGGGGATCATGAACGCGGCGGTCTTGCCGCTGCCAGTCTTGGATCGGACCAGCAGGTCTCGCCCGGTGAGCGCGACGGGGACCGCCTCCGCCTGAACGGGCGTCGGGTGGGTGTACCCGCGCTCCTCGATGGCGCTCATCAGAGCGTCCGACAACCCCAGATCGGTCCAGGGAACCACAGTCTCAACGGCTTCTTCGATTGGTTCAGTCATACTGGCGACGGGCTATAGCTGCTGACCCCTCGCTTGGCAACGAAGGGCTTCCCGGCAGCGCGAGCTCGGCCCGGGGTCCTCGCGGCTAGGCCTCGCCGCCCTGTCGGCCGTCGACCCGCACCGTGGTCAGCTCCTCGTCGGGGGCCCCCGAGTCCCCCGGCACCGCCGCCAACTCCGAGTCGCTCAGCAAGGTGGCCGCGGGCAGACCCGCGTGGGTCGGCTCGCTCGCCGCCCGCAGCTGCGAGTCGGAGCTGTGCCGCTGACGCTTGAGCCGCCGACGCTGCTCCCGCATCGCCAGCTCCTGCTCGTGGTAGGCGAAGAAGGCGTCGAGCACCCGCGGATCGAAGCGCGTGTCGCGTCCCTCCTCCAGGTGGGTCAGCACCTCGTCGAGGGGCATGGGATCGCGGTAGTGGCGCTTCCGGGTCAGCGAGTCGTAGACGTCCGCGATGGCCATGATGCGGCCCTCGACGGGGATCTCCTCGCCCGCGAGTCCCCAGGGGTAGCCCAGGCCGTCCCATCGCTCGTGGTGGCTGGCCGCCATCAGGGGCAGGTTCTCGAGGTGCGGCGGGAAGTCGATCTTCGAGAGGATGTCGAAGGTGAACTTCGGGTGCAGCTGGATGTGCTTGTACTCCTCGGGGGTCAGCCGGGCCGGCTTCTTGAGCACCGCGTCGTCCACGCCGATCTTCCCGTAGTCGTGCAGCAGGCCGGCGTAGTAGATCGTGTACTGCTCGTCGACCGACATGCCCAGCTGCTGGGCCGTGCCCACGCAGTAGTGCGCCACGCGCGCGGAGTGACCCGCGGTCATGCCGTCGCGGGCATCCACCGAGGCCGCCAGCCCCCGCATCATCGACTCCATCATCGTGCGCTGCTGCTCGAGCAGCGTGATGTTGTCGAGCACCATGCCCGCCTGCCGACCGGCGGCGACGAGCCAGTCGAGCGCGTCCTCGTCCTCCTTGCGCAGGGAGCGGTGGGTGTCCACGTAGAGCACGCCGTAGACCCGCTTCGCCGAGCTGATGGGGGCGGCCATGATGCTGCGCACCGCCTGGAGGACCACCGACTTGCTGCCCTCCAGGCGCTCGTCGCTCGTGGCGTCCAGGCTCAGCAGGCCGACGCCCTCTTCGAACACCCGGTTCGTCACGGTGCTGATGGGCACGAAGGGCAGCTCGGGCTTCTTGAAGGGCGCCGCCTGGCCTTCGGCCGCGTCGAGTCCCAGCGGCCCGAGCAGGGTGGGCTGGCTTCGTCCCAGCTGGCCCTGCACGCCCCAGACGCGCGGCTCCAGGCCGTCGTCCCCGCCGATGAGGATCATCCCGCGGTCCACCGGCAGCAGCTCGAACACCCGCTCCAGCACCGCGTCGGCCAGCGTGTTGAGGTCGCGGACTTCCAGCAGTTGGCCCGTAAGGGTGATGAGCGCGCGAAGGCGCTCTTCGATCCGCTGCTCCCGCGCGGTACGCCGGCGGCCGGTGGTGACGTTGGGGGACGTCTCCTTGCCGGTCAGATACAGCGACTCCTGGATGTCGGCGACGCGCAGGACCTCGGTGCGGGTGGGCTTCGAGGCTGGCGCCTTCGCCCGCAGGTCCTCGACCGTCAGCGGGAGCCCGTCGGGGCTGCCGAGGTGTAGCGTGCGGCCTGGGCCGAGCACCGCGCTGTCCACGCGCGCGCCACCCATGTAGCTGCCCGAGGTGGAGTCGAGGTCTTCGAAGTAGACGCCGTCGTCGTGCGGCCAGATCTGGGCGTGGCGGCGCGAGATGTAGGGCGAGATGAGCTGGATGTCGTTCTCGGGCGCACGCCCGACGGTCACTGGACCGACGTCACCGTTCTTGAGGGTGACGGATCGTTCGCGCCCTTCGGGGTCCACGATCGCGATCCGCACCGGTCGACTGCAGGGCCCGGCCACGCGGGGAGTCTGGCACCGCTTCGCCGGAGCGACAAGCGAGCCGAGGCGGCGCACGCGCCTTGCTCCGACCGATCCGCCGTGATAGTTCCTGCCGGCGCTCCGCCGGGGCGTTGGAGCGAGAGCCGACGGGCTCGGTGGGGGAGGCGGGATCGTGTGGGCCACAGGCTCGCTGCGCTCCCCCCGAAAGGAAAGCGCATGAACTGCTGGACCCGGATCGCCCTGGCGATCGGCTTGATCGCGATGGCTGCGCCCGCATCGGCCGCGGACCTCGAGATCCCCTTCGAGAAGTACGAGCTGCCGAACGGGCTGGAGGTCGTGCTCAGCCAGGACCACAGCATCCCCGTCGTGCACGTCGAGCTCTGGTACCACGTGGGCAGCAAGGACGAGGTGCAGGGGAGATCGGGTTTTGCCCACCTCTTCGAGCACCTGATGTTCAACGGCTCGAAGCACTGGGACGACGAGTACTTCGCGCCGCTCCAGCCCCTGGGCGCCCAGATCAACGGCTCGACGAACACCGAGCGCACCAACTACTTCGAGACCGTGCCGTCCAACGCCCTGGAGCTGGCGCTCTGGCTCGAGGCGGACCGCATGGGCTTCCTGCTCCCGGCGCTGACCGAGGAGAAGCTGGCCAACCAGCGTGACGTCGTGCGCAACGAGCGCCGACAGAACTACGAGATCCGTCCCTACGCCAAGAGCCGCAAGGCGATCTCCGAGGCGGTCTGGCCCGAGGGGCACCCCTACCGGCACCTGACCATCGGCACCCACGAGGACCTGGAGGCGGCCACGCTCCAGGACGTGCGGGACTTCTTCACGACCTGGTACGTGCCCAACAACGCCACGCTGACCGTGGTCGGCGACTTCTCGCCGGACGAGGCGAAGGCCTGGATCGAGGCCTACTTCGGCCCCCTCCCCAAGGGCGCCGAGCCCAGCCCGGTCACCGAGGCGGACGCCCCGAAGCCGGCCGCGCAGACCATCGACCTCACCGACGCCGTCCAGCTGCCGCGCGTCTACAACGTCTGGCGCAGCCCGGCCCTGCTGGCCGACGGCGACGCGAGCCTCGACGTGCTCTCGTCCATCCTGACCAGCGGCAAGAGCAGCCGGCTCTACAAGCGGCTGGTCTTCGAGGACCGCATCGCCAAGGACGTCAGCGCCGCCCAGTACAGCGCCGGCCTCGGCTCCACCTACAACGTCACCGCGACGGTCGCACCCGGCCACACGGTCGACGAGGTCTCCGCCGCCCTGGCCGAGGAGCTCCAGCGCATCGCGACCGAGGGCCCGACCGAGCACGAGGTCGAGCGCTCCATCAACAACTGGCAGAAGCGCTTCTTCCGCACCCTCGAGTCGGTGCGCGGCAAGTCGGGCTCCCTCCAGTCCTACAACCACCACACCGCCGACCCGGGCTTCGTGGCACAGGACCTCGCGCGCTACACCGCCGTGACCGCCGCCTCCGTCCAGAAGTGGGCCGCCGCGGTGCTCCAAGCCGAACACCAGGTGACCGTCGTGGTTCGCCCCGAAGAGAAGGGGGGTGAGGAATGAGCCACCTGCTCCGCATCGTGCTCGCCGCCAGCGCGTCGCTCGCCTTTGCCTCCTGCTGCTTCGTCGGCTCCCAGCCGGCCGCGACCTCCGGCGCCCAGGAAGCCCCGGTGGAGCCCGCCGAGCCGGCTGAAGATGCGTGGCCCGCCATGCCGCAGCCGGGGCCCGCGCCCGCCTTCGTGCCCCCCTCCGCCGTGCAGGCCACGCTGAGCAACGGGCTGGCCGTGACCCTGGTCCAGGCCGGCCAGGTGCCGCTGCTGAGCCTCCGGCTGAACGTCTACACCGGCTCCGCGGACGACCCCGCGGGCAAGGCCGGCACCGCCGCGTTCTCGGCCGACCTGATGAACGAGGCGACCGCGACCCGCTCGGCGCTCGAGATCAGCGACCAGCTCCAGACCCTCGCGGCCACCGTCGGCGTCTCCGCAGACACCGACTTCAGCCACGCCAGCCTCGACTGCCTCGAAGCCAAGTTCGACGAGAGCCTGGCCATCCTCGCGGACGTGGTGCGCAACCCGACCTTCCCCGAAGCGGACGTCGAACGGGTTCGCGGGGACCGGAACAACCAGCTGCTCACCCGCCGTGACCAGATCGCCTCGGTTGCCTTCGACGTCTACCTGAAGCTGCTCTACGGCGAGCAGTACATCGGTCGCCCCACCGAGGGCACCGTGGATTCCCTCGCCGGGATCACCCGCG
>JAJDAI010000143.1 GCA_029261955.1 Deltaproteobacteria bacterium
CTCGGTCGCGTCGTCGCGCAGGTCGTAGACCCGGTTGCGCACCGTGCCGTGATCGCACACGCCGCAGTCGTAGCAGGGCTCCGTCGTGCAGTCGGGCACGAAGCCCGCCTCGAGCGAGTCCATCCAGTCGGCCCACAGCCACTCGGGCTTCATGCCGATGTCGATGTGCTGCCAGGGAAAGACCTCGGTGACGTCGCGGCGGCGCTGGTTCGTGAAGGCGGGATCGACCCCCGTCTCCTCGAAGGCCTGGTACCAGGCGTCCTCGTTGAAGCGCTCCTGCCAGCCGTCCAGGCGCGCGCCCAGCTCGTAGGCGCGGATGAGCGCCTCGCCCGTGCGGCGATCGCCGCGGGAGAAGACCCCCTCCATGACCGAGCTGCGGGGGTCGTGCCAGCGGAAGCCGAGCTTCGCCTGCCGCAGGTTGTGGCGCAGGAAGTTCTGCTTCTCCTTGATCTGCTCGAGCGTGACCTGCGGCGCCCACTGGAAGGGCGTGTGCGACTTGGGCACGAAGGAGCTGACCGAGATGGTGATGTTCGCGCCGCGGCGGTGGTGCCGCGCCT
Source organism: Deltaproteobacteria bacterium (assembly GCA_029261955.1). Lineage (GTDB taxonomy): Bacteria > Myxococcota_A > UBA796 > UBA9615 > UBA9615 > CALCXL01. The sequence goes on from JAJDAI010000143.1 coordinate 558, forward strand.
TCGCCAGGCAGCGCGCGCCCAGATCGACCATGGCCTGCAGGTCGGCCTCCTGCTCCGTGGGCAGGCCGAGCATGAAGTAGAACTTCAGGCCCTTCCAACCGCGCTTGAAGACCTCGCCCACCATGTCGATGAGCACGTCCTCGTCGATGACCTTGTTGATCACCGCGCGCATGCGGTCCGACGCGGCCTCCGGCGCGACCGTGAAGGAGGTTTTCCGGACCCGGTTGATCTGGTCCATGATCCCGGGCGACAGCGTCTCCAGGCGCATGGACGGCAGCGAGATCCCCGAGCGCGTGCCCTCGTTCTCGTCCATCAGCGCGGTCAGCAGCGGCTCCATGCAGTTGTAGTCGCCGGCGGACAGGCTCAGCAGGCTGTACTCCTCGATGCCCGTCGCCTTGAGCCCCTCGCGTACGAGGCGCTGGATGGTCTCCGGGCTGCGCTGGCGCTCGGGGCGGTAGATGTACCCGGCCTGGCAGAAGCGGCAGCCGCGCATGCAGCCGCGCTGGATCTCGACCCCCACGCGGTCGTGCACCACCTTCATGAAGGGCACGGGCATCTTCGTGACGAAGGGGGCCGCGTCCAGGTCGGGCACGATGGCCTTGAGGATCCGGTTCGGCAGGCCGTGCTTCGGCGTGACCGCGGCCACGCGGCCCAGATCGTCGTAGTCCACCTCGTAGAAGGACGGCACGTAGACGCCGGGGATCTCCGTCAGCGCGTGCAGCAGGTCCTGGCGGTCGCGCGACGGGCTCGCCTTCCAGCGGCGCACAGCGTCCACGACAGAGACGATGGTCTCCTCGCCGTCCCCGAGGCAGACGGCGTCCAGCACCGTCGCCAGCGGCTCGGGGTTGAAGGCGCAGGGACCGCCGGCGATGACGAGGGGGTGCTCGGCCGTGCGGTCCGCGCTGCGCAGCGGCACCCCGCCCAGGTCCAGCACCTGCAGGAGGTTGCTGTAGGACAGCTCGTACTGGAGGGTGAAGCCGAGCACGTCGAGCTTGTCGACGGGGATGCGCGACTCCAGGGTCGACAGCCGCGTGCTCCGCGAGCGCAGCGCCTCCTCCATGTCCGGGGCGACGGCGTAGACCCGCTCCGCGGCGACCTTCGGGTCGGCGTTGAGGATCGAGTAGAGGATCTTGAGCCCGATGTGGCTCATCCCGATCTCGTAGAGATCCGGGTAGCTCAGGCCGACGAGCACCTCGACCTGGCTGAGGTCCTTCTTGGTCTGACCGAGCTCGCCGCCGAGGTAGCGGGACGCCTTCTCGACCCCCTGGAGGATCTCCGGGTCGATGGGGGCGCCGCCGAAGGAGCGCTGGCTGGGGAAGAAGCTGGGAGGGGACATGGGTCCGCCTGGCGGCGAGGCGGACCGGACGGGGCGCGCGCCCTGAGCCCTCGGTGGGCCACGGTCCGGTCGCAGCGGCGCTGCGTGAGGCCCCCGGGGGGCCGCAATTCACTCCGCGCCGCCGCGCCAATCGCATTCGGTCCAAAGAGCGCGGAACTCGCAAGGTTTCCGTGCTCCAGACCCACGGCCTCGAAGCGGGCGGAACCTAGGGGCGAGACGGCTGGCCGTCAACCAGGAAGCGACCGCGGGAACGTCCGCGGACGTCCGCGGACAGGTGGAGCGGCCCGGACGGCGACCGGACACCGCGAGGTGCGAAAACGCACTTACGCCCTGCTTTCGGGCACTTGCACTGTGCCGAAGCGCTCAGCTGGAGCCTGGCATGCCCCCTGCAATCTCAAGGGATGTCCGAAACCGCCCCCCGGAGTCCTGAATGAACCGCATCGCCCTCCTCGCTGTCCTGCTGCTCGCCACCACCGCCCAGGCCGCCGGCCCCAGCGTGGCCGACGCCGGGGGCGTGGACGCCGCCATCCAGGCGCGCCAGTCCCAGATCGTCGTCGTCTCCTCGCATCTGGACGCCGCGGACAGCGAGCTGGGCGCCCTCAACACCCAGCTCCACCAGACCTGGGCCGAGGCCCGCGCCCTCCGGGCCGAGCTCGAGACCCTCCGCGAGTCGGGGCACGCCTCCAGCGCCGCCGGCCAGGCCCAGGCTGCGCTGCTCGAGGCCGACCTGGACGCCGTCAAGGACAGCATCATCGAGCTGCAGTGGGCCCGCGCCATGAGCCGCGACAAGCGCCAGGCGCTGCGGGGCGAGCGCCGGGACCTGGGCCGCGAGATCGCGGCCCTGAACCGCAGCAAGAACGACCACAGCGGGACCAGCTACATGGCTCGCGGTGCCGACGCCCCCAAGGCCTCCGCCGCGAACGCTGCCCCCCGAAAGTAGCGCCCCGGGGCACCGGCCCCACCGACGGCAGGACGAGGCGAGCGCGAAGAGACCCCCGGGAGGCCCTCCCCGGGGGTTTCGCGTTCCGGACGCCCCCCCCCGTCGCGGCTGGCCCTGCACGGCCCCCGCGCGGCATGGTGGCTCCTGCCGCAACCCCCGGAGCGCCGTGAACCGCCGCAAGGACTTCCTCCCGACGTCGCCCTACCCCTCGCGCGTGCCCGACCTGCTGGAGCTCTGGTCGCCGAAGGTCTTCTACCTGAGCGCCCTGCTGTTCTGGACCGTCACGCTGCTGTTCAGCCGCTGGAACCCCTGGTTCGCGCTGCTCGTCCTGCCGGCGGGCATCTACACCTGGCTGGGGGTGGGGGACCGCATCCAGACGCGGCACGCGGTGCGCCGCAACTTCCCCCTGCTGGGGCGGCTGCGCTACGTGCTCGAGGGCCTGCGGCCGGAGCTGCGCCAGTACTTCGTGGAGGACGACGACGAGGAGAACCCGATCAGCCGGGAGAAGCGCTCGATCGTCTACGCGCGCTCCAAGGATCAGCTCGACACGATGCCCTTCGGCACGCGGCGCGACGTCTACGCGCCCGGCTACGAGTGGATCAACCACAGCCTCGCCGCGACCGAGCCCGCGCAGGAGGAGGTGCGGATCCCCATCGGCGAGCACAGCTCCGCGACGCAGCCCTACGGCGCCTCGATCCTGAACATCTCGGCCATGAGCTTCGGCTCGCTCAGCCGCAACGCGATCCTCGCGCTCAGCGGCGGGGCCGCTGCGGGGGGCTTCTGGCACAACACCGGTGAGGGCGGGATCAGCCCGCACCACCTCCAGG
>JAJDAI010000144.1 GCA_029261955.1 Deltaproteobacteria bacterium
CGTTGCAGTCGTTGTCTGCGCCGTCGCAGGTCTCCGCATTCCCCGGGAAGTTGTTAGCGTCGCCGTCGTCACAGTCACCTGCGGACAACGCCGTGTACGGGAAGCTCAGCCCGCAGCCCTGGATCGAACCGGAGGTGCCCCATCCGTCCCCGTCGCCGTCGAAGTAGAAGGTCTCGTAGGGCTCGTCGGCGAGGCCGTTGCAGTTCTCGTCCACACCGTCGCAGGTCTCGGTGACCCCCGGGTTGACCCCAGGCGTACCGTCGGCGCAGTCCCCGGCACAGGTCGTCCAGCCGTCTGCATCGGAGTCGAACCCCTCATCGACAACCCCGTCGCAGTCTTCGTCGTCGCCGTCACAGACCTCGCTGGCCGACGGATTTGCGGAGTCATCCGAGTCGTCACAGTCCTCGCAACTCGGCGAGCCATCCAGATCGACGTCGGCTTCGCCGCCTGGCGCTGATGTGCCAGCATCACAGTCGTTGTCGACTCCATCGCACAGCTCCGGGTTGCCCACGAATCGATCCGGTGCGGCGTCGTCGCAATCACCCGCGCAGGGGGCTTGGCCGTCGCCGTCCGCGTCGAACTCGTCCGGACCGGGTGCGCCACTGCAGTCTGTGTCCAGCCCGTCACACACCTCGGCTGCTGCTGGGTTCACTGCAGCCAGGCCGTCGTCGCAATCCCCGGCGCAAGATGTGTACGAGTCACCGTCGAGGTCGAACCCCTCGTCCACCGCACCGTCGCAGTCCTCGTCGGCTCCATCGCAGCTCTCCGTCGCACCTGGGTGGACCTCACTCGTCGTGTCATCGCAATCGGTTGCAGGTTCCGCACACCCACCGGGCATGAAGTATCCGTCCCCGTCGTCGTCCGTCGACAAGCCGTCGTCCGCAACCCCGTCGCAGTCGTTGTCGGCCTGATCACAGACCTCCGTGTTGCCGGGATAGTTGTCCGAATCGCTGTCGTCGCAATCCACATCGGCGGGCGCCCCGTCCGCGTCTTGGTCGACTACTCCCGATGACACGTCGACGAAGACGGAGTCACTCACCAGCTGGCCGGCGGCGTCGATGATCTCCAGGCGCAGCTCCCAGAACCCGGCCTCCAAGATGGCAGTCGACTCAATGAGGTCGCCTGAGGCTGCGGCGCCGCGGTCCAGCTCGAGGGGGCTGTCATCGACCTCCGCGTACCAAAACCAGCTGAACTCGCTGTCGTCCGGGTCGACCTGCTGGATCAGCCCACGCAGGGCGAACTGCTCCCCCTCTTCGAACTCATCGCCCTGCTCGGGGTCGAGAATCTCGACGGTGGGCGGAGGCGGGACGATCTCGAGCGTGGTGCTGGCCTGTTGGGTTGCACCATCCGTATCCGTCACCGTGAAGGAGACGGTCCGGACGCCGACAGGCAGCCCACCGGTCGAGTAGTCCGCGAAACCGTTGTCGTCCGGCGATCCGCTCCCGAGCAGCTGGTCCGCGGTCTCGTCACGCCACGAGACGACGAGGTCGTTCGCCGGATCTTCGGCATCGTCGGCCTGGCCCGTGAACCGGATGACTTCGCCTGCCGCGAACATGGACGCTTCGGGCGCGAGGATGGCAGCAGAGGGCGCTGTGTTCGGAGCGGCTACAAGCTCAGAGTCGGACTGGCAGCCGACCAGGAGGAGCGAACCGGTGAGGCCGACCACGAAAGGGATGCCCCTGGCTCTGACCGCAAGACTCATGGCGTGTTCCCCCCCTGAACCGGAACCGGGACAGCACCCGCCCAGCCTTGAGCGCAGCCTGCTGGGGAACGGCAACTCGGGGCTGCTCCGTTAGACCCGTGTGACTGGATCGACTCAGTACAGCCATGTTCTGCTTGCCGGTCGATACTGTCAATTCGGCTCCTCGGTCGATGCTGGCAACACGGCTGCCGCTGCCGCAAGTCGCCTACATCACCCCACCCGAGGACTTGCCAGCCCGGAGCGCACTCGAGGCTCAGCAAGTTGAGTCCGAGAGCGTCTCGAAGTCATAGACAGCTTCCCCAGGCTCGCTCCTCTTCCCGCACCCAAGGAGACCTCTCAAACCGTGTGAACGGACTGGGCTCCGACCCGCCCCTTCCGTCGAGAGCGACGCTGGCTATGGCTGTGCCGGAGGCTCCCGTCCACTCGGTCCGAGTGGTCGCTGGCCACCGGGGAGGTTCAGACGGTTTCCTACTTGTGCTCCTTCAGCGGAGTTCGGGCTGCGAGGGGGATCAGGGAGACGAGGTGGGCGAGTGGCAACGCCGCACCGAACTCGGCACCGAGAATCTCAAGCGCAGCCAGCATCCTCTCCCCCCCGCCCCCAGCCCGCGCTCCCGTCAGAGCGCTCAGAGGTGCAGAGAAGATCCCCAATTCGGCGGCGGCACCGTCCAACTGGCTGTCCAGCAGAGCTGCTGCCCGCCGGCTGAGCAGACGCTCGTAGGTCGGCGGCCGTGTGTCCTCCCTTGCCGTCTGTCGCGACAGCACAAGGCTGAGCGGGTCGTGAATCTCGTGATTCAGCTCCTCCAAGGCTCTCGTCAGGGGCTTCCAGAGCCCCGCGGGGAGAATCTCCAGGTCGAGACTGGAACCGGCCACCGGGGAGACGGTGGCGGCCCGCCGAATGACGCGGTCGATCGTGAGTCGCAGGCCGAGTTCGTACTGCGGCGCGATCTCCGGTGTAGGGAGAGCCTGGTCGAGCAGAGCTCGGAGTCCGAGGGAGCCGCGCGACAAGTCCGAAGTCTCAAGGAAGGCGCGAACAGCGGCGATCGCAGCGGGCTCGTCCACATCGTTTTGGACGCGGTCCTCCACGCCGTCATCATCGCCCTCTAGCCCGACAAGCCGCCAGTAGGCAGCCACCACCTCGCGGATTGCCCCGAACCGGTCTAGCAACACGGCCACGGCCTTGCGTGGGAACAGCTTGGTCGAGTCCGGCCTGAGTGGCTTCCCCGTATCAACAACCCAGGGAACCGCCAGCAGCAGCTGTCCCAGTCCCGCCTTGGCGGCGCTCAGGTCGCGCACCAGCAGTCCGAGGTTCCATGGAGCAGCACCCAGTTCCTCGGCCTCATCCAGCAGCGAGGCTGTCAGACTGCTCAGACTCCGCATGCTCCTGATCAGCTGACGACGCCGTTTGGCATAGATCACCGGATAGCTCTCCTCGACCCAGGAGCGGAGCGCGAACGCGAGTTGGAGGACCTCGACCTGCCCGAGCAACGCTAGGTCCTCCGTGGAGGGCAGAAGCTGTCCCGGTGCCACTTCACCTCTGGCCTCGGCAGCCGAGAGCTTCGGCAGGCTGGGAGGCCCCAACCGGCGGGGCTCGCGGTCCAGCTCCCCCCAGCCCTCCCAGGACGGCACCCAGCGTCGGCACATCCACCGGAACTCGTTGAGTGCCGCTTCCTCCTCCTGGCAAGGATTCTCGTCCGCGGCTCCGCGCGAGGGGTCCGAATCGACGTCGTTCATGGCTCGTCCCTTCATCAGCCGAAGCCCGGCAGCATCGGCATCCGCTCGTCTTCACCCGCCATCGCAACAGCCGCGATCCGCGCGTACCGCTCCGTCACCTGCACCGAGCTGTGACCCAGGATGCCCCGCAGCTTGTAGATGTCGCCACCCGCGTTCAAGTAGTTGACGGCGAAGGACGCTCGACACTGATGAAAGGTCGTTCGCGGGTGCTTCGCCCTGGCCAGGGTGGCCTGCCAGTGCTCCTGGAACGCCTTGTCAGACCTGCCCATCGGCGTGCCCGTGCTCGTCGGGAAAAGCACGTCGAGCGGGTTCTCCTCCAGCCAGGGCAGGAGGATCGGCCGCAGGGCGCGCTGTAGCGGCACCCAGCGGATTTTCGACGACTTGGTCGTAGCCCCTCCGTAGGTCTGCTCCACACAGATCCTGCTGCCCACGAGATCGATGTGCCCTCGACGTAGGCCGGCCAGTTCGCCCGCCCGCATCCCTGTGAGAAGAGCCGTGGCGTAGAGCACCCCGACGCCCCAGCGGGGCTCGGACGCAGCCGCTCGGATCACCTCGGCGACACGCTCCGCGCCGAGGATGAGAACCGGCGCCTTCTCGGGGACCTTCAAGAGCCTGATCTTCGGGGCTGCGAAGAGCCACTCCAGCTCGACGGCCAGGTTGAGCAGCGAGCGCAGGAGCGTCAGGACGTTGTTGACGGTCTTTGGGGCAAGGCTGTCGCTCAGGACTGCCTTCAGCTGGTCGACGGCTTGCTTGCGGATGGTGTGCACAGGGCAGTCGCCGAGCGGGGTCTCGATGTGGCACTTCCATGCGGACTCGTAGGAGGCGGACGACCGCAGGTGGTTCCACCGGTACTTCCGTGCGTACTCCACGACCTCCCGCAGGACCTTCTGCGCGACAGGGGGAGCGCGACGCCCCGCCTGCACCTCGGCCTTCTCATGCTCAACGTGCGCCGCGAAGGCCTTGGCCTCCCTCAGCGTGCAGAAAGACCGACGCTGCCGCTTGGGCGGCTCCCCTCCTGGAAGACCGGGGCCGTACCAGCGGACGCTGAACTTCTTGTCTCGCTTCTCAATCCTCGCCATGTCGCAGTCCTAACGGCTCACCACGAGCCACCTGGGCCACCACAAAGTGGCGACCGTGAGGACAGAGGGATAGGAAGAGATCTGGGCCACTACGGCCGGGTTCTCTGCCCACGCTCTGTGCGACTGACCAAGGACCTCCGGGCTTCACGGGACCGAAACGGGACCAGAACGAAGAAACGGCCACTCAGGATTTCTCCTAAGTGACCGTATTCTTTTGGAAGCGGGGGCCAGATTCGAACTGACGACCTTCGGGTTATGAGCCCCAGGCGGAGTTCACCACTGATCTCAAGTAGTTGAATGTACTTGCATCGCGATCTTGCTGAGCTTGTCGAGCTTGCCGATTCCGGCTGCGCCTGGGGACAAGAGCGGTGACAAAGCTGTACCCGGGCTCCGCGGTCTGGCGCGGATTCTGCGCTCTGCGCCGGCGGGCGTCTTCTCGGGGCGCCCGCCAGTTCGCGTGGACCCGCCCGATGGGCCCGACGGCGCCGCATACGCCGACGGAAGCTGGTTCAACGTGGTGCGCGCCGGCCCCTCCTTCAGGCGGTGGAGGAGCGGCAATTCCTCATGTCCTCGGGGGGCAGATTCGCGAGTCGGCTGACCCCTGGCAAGGCGGCTCGCCAGAGGGTGGTGTGACAGCGCGCAAGGAACTCCATCGTCGAAGGTGACGAGGGGCGCTGGTGCGGCCGTCGCGGGCCCTCGCCGAGTTCGGAAACCCCCACGAATCGTCGCCGAACACGGCGCGCCTACGCTCTCGACCTTGCCGCCGGATGTTCGGGTATTCGCGGGCCAAGTGCCGTTCTGCGAAACACCCGGCGGCCCGACGGCTTCGTCGTACTCTGCGGCTGTCCGCCTATCGCCACCGGCGAGCTCCGAATGCGCCCCGCCGCTGTGGCGGCCCCGGCGCTGCGTGCGGCTTCAGGCCAGGTCCTTCGCGGTCCCCGCGGGACGGGACGTTCGCTCGGCATCCGCCCGGATTCCGGCGAATCAGCGAACTTCCGGCGCCGGGACCACCCAGGCCCGCCCGCATTCCGATTCGGCTCTCGACCGTGGAGGGCGGGGAATGCGAACCGCCGCTATTGGTAGACCCCTCCCCGGGAACCCGACGGACATCGAGATCCTGTGGGCCAGCGCCACCATGGGAAGTACGCCTATAGACGTGTTGTGCGCCAGACCGCCACAAGGCCTGAGGGAGCTTCACACCAGCGGCCGTCATGGCCGCTGGCTCACATCTCGGTGCCTCCCGGAGCCGTCGCTGCTCGACGGTACGGGGTCG
>JAJDAI010000145.1 GCA_029261955.1 Deltaproteobacteria bacterium
GTGACTGCGACGACACCGACCCCGCGGTCTACCCGGGCGCGACCGAACTCTGCGACGGCCGCGACAGCTCCTGCGCCGACCTGCTGCCCGCCGCGGAGCGCGACGCGGACGGCGACGGCGGCCGGCACTGCGACGCCGTCCCGGACTGCGACGACGACGACCCCGCGGTGTACCCGGGCGCGGAGGAGCTCTGCGACGGCGCCGACAGCGACTGCGACGGCACGCTGCCCGCGGACGAGGCGGACATCGACGGCGACGGCTCCGCCCCCTGCGAGGGCGACTGCGACGACGAGGACCCCAGCCTGGGCCCCGAAGCACCCGAGCTCTGCAACGGCATCGACGACGACTGCGACGGCCTGCTCGGATCCGAGGAGCGGGACCAGGATGGCGACGGCTTCGTGCCCTGCGACGGCGGCGACTGCGACGACAGCGAGCCCGAAGCCTGGCCGGGCCGAATCGAGCTGTGCGACGGCATCGACAACGACTGCAACACGCTGGTGGACGAGGGCTTCGACCTGGACCAGGACGGCTTCCGGACCTGCGACGGCGACTGCAACGACCTGAGCTGGGCCCAGCGACCCGGGGCCTGGGAGACCTGCAACGGGGTGGACGACGACTGCGACGGGAGCGTGGACGAAGGCCACGACGTCGATGGCGACGGCTTCACCACCTGCGGCGGGGACTGCCACGACCTCGACCCCGAGAGGAACCCGGGCGAGGTCGAGACCTGCGACGGGATCGACTCCGACTGCGACGGCGTGGTGGCCCAGGAGGCGCTGGACGCGGACGGCCTCCCCTTGCTCGAAGAAGACGAAGACGGGGATGGCTGGTCCAGCTGCGAGGGCGAGTGCGACGACCTCGACGCGGGCCGCAACCCGGGGCTGCCCGACGACCCCGGGGTCGTCGACTTCGACGACGACTGCGACGGGATCCCCGACAACCCCGACCCCGTGTTGGTGGTGGTGGAGCCCGCAGGGCCCGCGATCTGCGGACAGGTGACCCTGGACGCCTCCGCATCGACGCACCCCAGCGGCGCCCCGCTCGAGTTCCTCTGGACCCTCGACAGCGCCCCCTGGTCCGCGCCCTATCCCTGGCCCCAGCCGGTGCCTTCGGACGGCGCAGTCTCGACCCTGGATGCCAGCGAGCCCGGCCTGTGGATCGCGAGCGTCGAGCTCTGGGCCGGAAACAGCGCGGTCCTGACCCAGTCCCTGGAGCTCGACGTGGTGGCGCGGCCGGACAACGAGGCGCCGACGGCGGTGGCGGGCGAGGACGTCGAGGTCGAGAATCCCCTCTCCTGCAGCCCCGGCCCCACAGGCCCGGTGTGCGGCCAGTGCTGGACGGAGGTGGCGCTGGATGCGAGTGGGAGCTCCGACGCGGACGGCGATGAGCTGGTCTTCTCGTGGACACTCTTGGGCCCCGCAGGCTGGATCACGGGCACCGACGGATCCACCGCCACGCTCGTCCTGCTGCTCGCGACCTCCGGCCCGGGCCTCTACACCCAGAACGCGGAGGTGCTGCTCACCGCGGCCGACTGCAGCGGCGGCAGCTCGACCGACGTCGTGGAGGTCACCCTGAACTGCACGGCGAGCTGAGCGCGGAGGCAAGCGCGGGTCACGGTGAACCGCAGCCCTCCCCCGGCTGGTCGACCCGGTACTCGATCCGCACCAGCGTGCCGGGCTCGGGGGTGGCCTCCTCCTCGAAGCGAATCGCGTTCAGCGACTCATGCCAGCTCCAGCCCGACTCGGCAGGGCTGTCGTCTAGCTCGACCGAGATGGTCTCCGGGACGGGCGGCTGGCTGAGCGGGAAGTAGGACGTCGTGGTGCCGGTGCTGGCGAGCCAGCCGATCTCCTCGAGCGTCTGCGCCCAGTCCTCCTGGCAGATCGACGCCGAGATCCCGCCTGTGTCGGCGACCGCGTCGAGGTAGCGCCCGGCCGGGTAGGCCACGCCGCCGGGGCCGCTGCATCCCGAGGCCCCCCCCGTCACGGCGGACAGCACCACCGCGGCGGGGTCGTCCACCAGCCCCCGGAAGGCCTGCACGAACTCGTTGGCGCTCCAGTAGGTGGTGCTCTGGTCCTGCTCGTCCGAGACGAACACGATCCGCAGCGAGCCACCGGGTCGCAGGAGGCCCTCGTTCTGGCCGCCCGGCCCCGTGGACATCGGCCTGAGCGCCATCCAGGCGGTGTCCAGGCCCGCCTCCACGGCCGAGCCCCAGGTCCCGAGCTGCACGTTGGCAGCGAACAGAGCGGCGGGGTCGTCCGAGAACGGCGTGACGATGGGCTCGGCACCGAACAGGGACCCGCCGTCGCCGATGTCGGCGGAGGTGGTCGCGAGCTGGAAGTCCACGCCGACCTCCATCAGCAGGCCCACGAAGGCGTCGCGGTTGTCGGCGAGCGCTTCCTGCTCCTCGATCATGGAGCAGGAGTCGTCGACCACGAAGAGCACGTCCACCCCCGAGCCGACGTGCTGCTCGTGCAGGTCCACCTGCCACTCCGGCAGCAGGCCCGCGCCGGTCTGCTCGGCGAGGGCGGTGGGGCGGTCGGGGTCGTCGCTGTGCACCGTGAGTCGACCGATGTCGGCCAGGAGGTCCACGGGCGTGTAGGCGAGCACGACCTCGCGGGACTCGCCCGGGTCCAGCTCGACACCCGCCAGCCCGTCGTCGTCCACCAGCACCATCTCGCCCGAGGGCGCCAGGTACTCGACGTCCCCGACGTGAAGGATCGCGTCGCCGTCGTTGAACACGCTCAGCTCCACCTCCACCGAACAACCCACCAGCAGCGGCCCCCACCCGAAGCTCGCCGGCGAGAACCCGATGGCCGGGGCCCGCGGGTCTGCGCCCAGCCGCAGCGAGGCCACGGGCTGGTCCGGATCCGAGTTCCGCGCGCGCAGCACGGCCTGCACCGGCTCGCCGCCGCGGGCCTCGAAGCGCAGCGGGACCGGGAGGACGGCGCCGGGGGCGAGCAGCTCGGGGGGCTCCTGCGTCCAGGCGAGCGAGAAGCCCGGATCCCCCTCGATCACCAGGGAGAAGAGCCTCAAGTCCGCGTCGCCCACGTTGCTCAGGTAGGCGTGAGCCTCCACCTCGTCGCCCAGCGCCGGCGCGCCGAAGTCGAGCAGGCCGGGTTCAGACAGCTCACCCGAGCTCAGCTGGATGGCGGGAAGACCGAGGCCGACCCCGCCCCCTCCGACCGCCTGGAGGCTCAGGTCGGAGCAGCCGCAGGTCGCGGTGATCAGGAGGAGGAAGCTGAAGGTGGGGCGCATGGGGGCCTCCGGCGGCGGGCGAGCAGGACGAGGAGAAGCAGGGCCGGCGTCGGTGGGCGGCCGGCCGAGGAGTCGCAGCGAAAGAAGAGCTCGGAGCCCCCGAGCACGACCGTGCCCCGCTCGCAGGGCTCGGGGCCTTGTCGCTGCCGGGTCCGGTCGGGTCGTTCGGGGCAGCCGTCGCAGGCGTCCCCCACCGAGTCGCCGTCGCGATCGGCCTGCTCGGGGTCGAAGTCGGAGGCGCACACATCGCAGGCATCGCCGACCCCGTCACCGTCGCCGTCGAGCTGCTCGGCGTCGGGCTCGCGGGTGCAGAGGTCGCAGGCGTCGCCGACGCCGTCGAGGTCGGTGTCGAGCTGCCAGGGGTCCGGGATGGAGGGACACAGGTCGCAGAGGTCGCCGGCCCGGTCGCCGTCGAGGTCCACCTGCTCCGGGTCGAAGAGCTCCGGGCACACATCGCAGGCATCGCCGACGCCGTCCCCGTCCCAGTCGAGGCCGTCGGGGTCGGGGTCGAGCGGGCAACGGTCGCAGGCGTCCCCCACGCCGTCCCCGTCCACGTCCAGCTGCCCGGGGTCGTAGTCCGAGGGGCACAGGTCGCAGCTGTCCCCGACCCCATCCCCGTCGGTGTCCACATCGCTGGGGTCGAAGACGTGCGGGCAGGAGTCGCAGCCGTCCCCGACGCCGTCGCCGTCGACATCGGGCTGCTCGGGATCGACGAGGTAGGGGCAGACATCGCACACGGTGCCGATGCCGTCGGCGTCGACGTCGTCCTGCAGCGGGTTCGCGTCGTCGGGGCAGTTGTCGCAGCCATCGCCGACGCCGTCGAGGTCGCCGTCGTCCTGCTCGGGGTCGAAGCCGTCGGGGCAGGCGTCGCAGAGGTCCCCGATGCCGTCGAGGTCCCCGTCCGCCTGCGCCGGGTTGATGGCGACCGCGCAGTTGTCGCAGACGTCGCCGACGCCGTCGCCGTCCAGGTCCCCCCGCTCGGGATCGAAGTGCAGGGGGCAGGAGTCGCACAGCAGATCGACGGCCAGGAGCGCGCCGGTCGCCGGGTCCTCGATCCACTGCAGTCCGTAGCCGAAGCCGTCGCCGTCCTCGTCGAGCAGGGGCAGGACCGGGTAGCGGCAGCCGAAGTCGAACCACATCACGTAGAAGTCGGCGGTGGGCCAGGGGTCCCCGCCCGCGTCCGTGGTCGCAGCGCAGAGCGGGTCACCCAGGTCGACGGAAACCTCGTCGAAGCCGTCGATGCCGTTGCAGTTGAGATCGGCCGCGCGGCTCAGGCCGGGCGAGGCGGCGAGCAGCAGGGCGAGGGCGACGCGCTTCACGGGGCCTCCTCCTCGGGGGCGGACCAGGGCACGGGGATGGGGTCCTTCCCCCAATCGGGGATGTCGTCGGTCCAGGTGCTGAGCACCCGCACGACGTGGAACTCGACCCGGCGGTCGGCGTCGATGACGGCGCCCAGCCGCTCGAGGCCGGTGGGCACGACCTCGCCCATGCCGCGGGAGGAGAGCCGGCCGGGGTGCACGCCGCCTTCGATCAGCCAGCGCAGCACGGACCAGGCCCGGCGGGCGGAGAGGTCGTAGTTGTGCTCGACGGTGCCCTCCACGGAGGCGTGGCCCTCGACGAGCACGTGGGCGATCTCGGGGTTCGCGTCGAGCACCCCGGCGACGGCCTCCAGGATCGGGAAGGACGCCGACAGCAGCACGTCCGAGTCGTGCTCGAACTGGATGGGTTGGTAGATGACGATGCGGTCGTCTTCCAGCTTCGCGAGGGGCCCGTTGGCGACGAGCTCGGCCGAGGGCTCCTCCTCCGGCTCCGCCAGCTCCTCCGGGGTCAGCAGGTCTTGCTCGGGGTCGTCGGGCATGTCGTCGACGATGAGCTCTTCGGGCCCGAGGTCGTAGACGTCCGGCGGGGGTCGCCGGATCGGCTCCAGGGGCCGGCGCCCGGGGGGCTGCCGCAGCCAGGAGCCTCCGATGACGAGGCGGAAGGTGGGGGAGCCGTAGCCCGCGCCGAGTCCCCCCGCGGCCGCGACGTCGATCTGCAGCCCGCCCCGAACGATGATGCGCGCACCGACCCGCAGCTCGGCCGGGGTCTCGCCTCCGTTCTCGAAGGGGCGGACGAGGCGCGTGCGCGCGGTCAGCTCGGCCAGGACCGCGAGGCGCGAGGGCAGGACCCAGAACCGCGCCGCAGCGGTGATCCAGAGCTCGTGTCCCAGCCCGAAGCCGTAGCCGGTGGGGATGTACTCGCGGAACATGAGCCCCAGGTCGACGGCGGTGACGAAGCGACCGACGCCGGCCTGCAGGGCCACGGCGGGCCGGACGCGCGGCATGCGCTCGCCCACGAAGCGGAATTCGGTCGAGGTCGGGAACCACGCGTCCACGACCAGGGCCGCAGCCACGTTCCGGCTCGAAGCGAAGCGCAGCAGCACCTGGCTTTGCAGGTCCCCCAGCGCCCAGACCGGGCCCTCCTGCACGTCCTGGAACACGGCGAGCGGCATGCTGGCGCCGACGCCGAGGAAGTCCGTGATCGCGCCCCACGCGCCGGCCTGCACCACGCCGCGGTGCGGCACCAGCCAGTAGCGCTCCCCGTCCGGGTGGACCAGGACCAGGGGCTCCTGCTCGTAGCTGGAGATCGCGCCGATGCGCAGGGTGCCGGCGTGGCCGGGTTGGGCGCCGGGGGTGCGGTAGAAGCCCCAGGGGTTCATGGTCGGACGGAACTGGATGCTGTCCATGTCCTTCCAGGACCCCGCCTGCGCGGGGCCGGCCACCAGCAGGCAGAGCAGGGCGATGCCTCGAAAGCGGGACATCATCAGCCAGGCCAGGGCCAACAGCAGCAGCCCGGCGCCGAGGGGCGGGCGGCCCGCCGATGAGCAGGTCGGCTCGTTGGGATCGCACTCCTCGTCCGGTTCGTCGCAGTCCTCGGGGCGCGGGCAGTCCGCGTCCCCCCCGTCGCAGTCGTCGTCGACCCCGTTCTCGCAGCGCTCGGCGCGGGTGGGTCCGACGAGGTTGTCACCGTCGTCGCAGTCGCCGCAGGGCAGGCCGAACTCGTTGAACTCGCAGGTCATGCAGCCGACCACGCCGTCGCCGTCGAGGTCCGGCATGTCCTCGCTCCAGGACGCGCAGTCGTCGTCGATGCCGTTGCAGAACAGCTCGGGGGCATCGGGGTGCACGTAGGGGTCGAGGTCGTCGCAGTCGTCCGCGAAGCGGCTGGTCCCGGGCGGGGGGTCCTCGCAGGCGAGGGTGGGGGTCCGCTGGGGGTCGCCGTGGCCGTCGCCGTCCACGTCCGGATAGAAGGGGATGAGGAGCGCGTCCACCCCGTCGAAGCCGTCGCAGTTGTGGTCGCGGTCGTCGCACAGCTCGGGCACGCCGGGCAGCACGCTCGGGTCGCTGTCGTCGCAGTCCCCTTCGCACTCCGTCAGGCCGTCCGCGTCGTCGTCGTTCTCCTCGACCGGGATGACCCCGTCGCAGTCGGTGTCCTTGCGGTCGCAGATCTCCTCGGCCGAGGGGTGCACCGCGGCGTCGTTGTCGTCGCAGTCCCCGGGCAGCAGGCCAGGCCCGCAGGCCACGGTGGCGTCGCACCAGCCGTCGCCGTCGAGGTCGGGCACGGGATCTGCGCTCTGCCCCCGGAACAGGAAGGCCGCGCCCGCGGTGGGGTCCGCCGCCCCGACCAGCAGGTCGTCGTGGCCATCGCCGTCGGTGTCGCCGACCCCTGCGACCGCCGCGCCGAACCAGCCGGCAGGCGCTTGCCCATCGAGCCAGAGCGTCGCGAAGACCGAGGGGCCGGCCGGGTCTCCGCGGAAGACCGCGACCCCGCCCCCGTCGGCGGCGACGCCCTCGCGCAAGGGCGCGCCGATCGCGATCTCGTCGAGCCCGTCCCCGTCCAGGTCCCCCGCCCCGGACACCGACGAGCCGAGCAGCACGCCGCTGTTGAGCCCCTGCGTCGACCACTGGACGACGTCCTCCAGGCCGCTCGGTCCGCCCGCCACCAGGGCCGCGCCGCCTTCGCCCGGCTGCACCGCGGAGAGCATCGGGCCCCCGATCAGCACGTCGACGAAGCCGTCCCCGTGCACGTCCCCCGCCAGGGCCACCGCGCTGCCCCAGGACGCCAGGCCCGCCGGGGCGAGCTCCCAGGACGGCTCGCCGCCCAGCCCCTCGCTGCCCCCGGAGAAGAGCAGCGCAGCCCCGCCGCCGGGCCCCGCGAGGCCCCAG
>JAJDAI010000146.1 GCA_029261955.1 Deltaproteobacteria bacterium
CTTGTGGCAGGCCTCGCAGGTCACCCCTTCCGCGACGACCGGGCTGAGCTCGTCGAAGGAGAAGTTCGGCGTGATCTCGCCGCCCCGCACGCCGATGGCGGTGTGGCACTGCATGCAGAAGGGGTCCTGGCGTCCGCCGAAGTCCGCCTGCCGGATGCCGACCAGCGCCTGGAAGACGGGGTCGGTGATCGCGTAGGCGTGCATCGAGGTCGACCACTCCTGCACGTGGTTCGGATGGCAGTCGACGCAGGCCTCCGAGGTGTTGAAGGAGCTGGGTTCCAGGGTCGGGGCGAGCGGTCGGGACAGCGGGTCCTCGACGTCGTGCACCGGCCCCTCGACCTCCGGCGCCGGGCAGCCTGCGAGCAGCAGCAGCAGGAGCCAGCGCATCACAGGGTCTCCAGGAAGGAGATGAGGGCGGCGCGTTCCTCTGCGGGCAGGGCCTCGAAGGCCTCGCGCGCGCCGCTCGCCTCGCCGTGGTGGCCCGCGATGGCCTGCTCCAGCGTGTCGGCCGCGCCGGAGTGCAGGTAGGGCGCGGTGCGCGCGAGGCCCCAGAGCGGCGGGGTGCGGAACTCGCGCTCGCCGGCGGAGAACTCCTCGATGCCGGGGGTGTCGGGCGGCAGGACCTCGTGCAGCAGCAGGTCGGAGTACAGCGGCACGGGCCCGTTCGCGCCGGGCAGGCTCGCCGTGTGGCACAGCGCGCAGCCCACGGCGTCGAACAGCACCTCGCCGAAGCCGGCGGCCTCGGGATCGCTGGGGGCGGTGCGCGGCGGCGGCGCGAGCAGGCGCAGGTAGTCCTCCAGCAACGCCGCCTGCTCCAGGCTGAACTCGGGGTCGGCGATGGCGTCGTTGTCGTGGATGCGGCCGTAGGTGGCCCCCTCGACGTAGGGCAGCGTCATGCCGAGCTCGGTGGTGACCGCGTCGCGCACGAACTCGGCCAGCGTCGGGACCTGGGCCTTCCAACCGAAGCGGCCCAGGCGCCCGGTGTCCGCCACGGAGGCCCGGCCGGAGATGCCGTCGGGGGTCCGGCTGTCGTCGGGGTCGGCGCCGGCGAGGATCACGGCGTCGGGGATGTCTTCGATCAGCCCCAGGCCGAAGAGGTGCGGGGTCTGCCGGTGCTCGAAGTTGTTCGCGTCCGCTTGCGGCCGCGTGTTGCCGTCCGTCAGCGCCGTGCTCCGGTGCAGCACGGTGCCCACCACGGGCTCCGTGAAGGCCCCGCTGCCGTTGCGGATGCCGTGGCGCATGACGTTGACGCCGCGGGGGCCGGCGCCGCCGACCACAGGCTCGAAGTGGCAGGCGCGGCAGGAGTCGCCGTTGAAGCGCGGGTTGCCGACGCCGTCCAGGACCCCGAACTCGGTGTCGAAGAGCGCGCGGCCCTGGGTGAAGCGCTGTGACTCCGACGCGGACAAGCCGGGCAGGGGGCCGCCGTAAGCGCCGGGCGCGGGCTCGGCCTCGCCGGGTGGGATGAGCCCGGGGCTGTACTGCGACGCGCCGCCGAGGCTCATGAGGAAGGCGATGAGCTCGTCGCGCGCTACCTCGGGCAGGGCCGCGTAGGCGTCAGCCGACTTCTGGCCCTCGCCGCCGTGCCAGCGGATGGCTGCGTCCACGGTCGTGGCCCGGCCGTCGTGCAGGTAGGGGCCGACCGCAGCGAGCCCCCACAGCGGCTTCGTGCGGAACTCGGTGCCCGTGGCCTCGCCCATGGTCAGGCCGTCGCCGAGCGCCTCACCCATGTCGTGCAGCAGCAGGTCGGAGTAGGCGGGGATGGGGCCGCGTGGACCCTCCAGCCGCGGGGTGTGGCACTTCCGGCAGCCGGCGCGGTCGAAGCGCCCTCGGCCGCGGGCCGTCAGCTCGGTCTCGGGATCGAACTGCGGGGCGGCCATCAGCATGCTCATGGTGACGAGGTCGAAGAGCTCGTCCGTGCTCAGCTCGGGGTCGACGGCGGAATCCTCGTCGGTCAGTGGGCCGGCGGGCGCGGCGACCTGCGCGTGTCGTCCCAGGAACGCACCGATCTCCCGTCGTGCAGTGACCGAGCCGCCGCTGGAGTCCACGGGCAGCGCCGCCTTCTGCTCCTCGCTGAGCGGGTCGGTGGTGACGCCGAGGTGGTTGAAGAGCGGGCCGCGGATGAAGCCCTCGATGGACACGGTCTGGGCCTTCATGCCGAAGCGCCCGGCGAAGCCGCGGTCGAAGTTCGGTCGCCCGGAGATGCCGTCGCCATCGTGGTCCGTGGGGTCGGCGCGGCTGAGGATCTCCTCCTCCGGAAGCTCCGCCAGCAGCCCGATCCCGTAGAAGGCGATGGGGTTGCGTTGCCCGAAGACGTTGGCCTCGGGCGCCACCTCGGGCCGGGGCTCGAAGTCCCCGCCGTAGTGGTAGAGCCGCACGACGCCGCTGGAGGTTCCGCCCACTTGGGTCGGCACCTGCACGCCGTCCGCCGCCCGCTCCGCGCCGATGAAGAAGTTGCGGTAGAGCCCCGCCCCGCCGCCCACGTTGGGCCGCTCGTGGCAGGCCGCGCAGAAGGTGACGTTGAAGGACGGACCCAGGCCATCCTCCAAGGAGAAGCGCCTCAGGGCGACCTGCTGGCCGCGCTCGAAGGTCGCGACCTGCTCCGCGCTGGCGTAGGGCACGACGCTGCCCAAGGGGCCGGCGATGTCCTCGGCGATGGGTCCGTGGCCCTGGGAGCAGCCGCCCAGAAGGAGGATGAGCAGGAGCAGCCTCATTCGCGCACCCACAGCAGCCCGCTCAAGGGCTCGGAGAAGCGCCCGCCGACCGCCCAGTGGCGCTCGCCGTCCCCCCAGATCGCGTGCACGTCGAGGGTGCTGGGCGAGTCCTCGCGCACGAGCTCGCCCGTGGAGGGGCTGAACAGCCCGACGTAGCCGGACACGCCGCCGACCACGGCGCTGTCCTCCTGATCCATGAAGACCGCGTTCAGCCCGCCCACACCCGAAGGCGAGACCGTGTCCCAGGCCGTCCCGTCGAAGCTCGCGACCCGCCCGTTGGAGCGCCCGCCCACCGCGACGACGTGCTCGGAGTCGGGGCCCCAGAGCGAGACGAAGTCCTGGTCGGCCTGCGCGCCGGCGCTCACCGCGGTCCACTGATCGTTGATCAGCTCGAGCAGCAGCCCGGCCTCACCCACCGCCCAGGTGCGCCCATCGACGCCCCAGACCTTGAAGAGCTGGTGCGCGCCGCGCGGGTTCTGGGCCGGGTCGAGCGCGACGGGCGTGAAGGTGCTGCCGTCGTAGTGGAGGATCGTCGGCTCGGCCGCGTCGGGCGTGCCGCCCACGATCCAGACGTCGTCCTCGCTCTCGCCCCAGACCCCCCAGAGGTTCTCGTCCGTGCCGGGGTCCAGCACGGTCCAGCTGCTGCCGTCCCAGGACGCCACGGAGCCTTCGATGCCCACCGCCAGGGCGGAGTCCGCGCTCCAGCCGAAGACCCAGGCCAACAGCGAGGTGGCCGGCGCGTCCTGCTCGGTCCACTCCATGCCGTCGTAGTGCAGGATCTCGGCGGAGTCCATCGTCCGCCCGCCCACGACCCAGACGTCGTCGAAGGCGGATCCCCAGACGCCGGACAGCGCGCCGTGGGCGTCGTCGTCGATCATCGAAGACCAGGTGGGCGCGGTCGCAGGGCAGCCGCAGAGCAGGACGAGGGCGAGGAAGGGAATGCGTGGCACGTCGCTCACTCTAGAAGCTCGCTCAGTCCTGCCAATGCGAATCGGGGAGCCTGCGACCGATCAGACCGGCTGCGCCTCGTCGGGCCCGCCGCCGCGCTTCCGCCAGACGATCAGGAAGCCGATGATCGCCACGGCGCAGATCACGGACACGGTCCGCGGGTGGATCTGGTCGACCTGCAGCTGCGCGCGGTTCAGGCCGAGCATCTCCTGCGCGCGGCCGATGGCCAGCGAGATCCGCCCCATCACCGTGTAGCCGAAGGACGCACCGAAGCTGAGCATCAGGGTCAGCACGCCGAAGCGCGACACCCAGGGCTTGAAGCGCGAGAAGGCCAGGAAGGGCGCCGCGGCGCAGAGCCCCAGCATCGCCGCCACGAAGACCTTGCCGCCGAAGCCGACCCCCTCCATCACCGAGCCGAGCATCACGAAGCCGATGCCCAGGGTGATGACGAAGGCGCCGAGGCCGATCGGTGCGCCGAAGCGCTTCGCCGACTCGGGCACGGTGCTGAAGTAGAAGTGCACCAGGCAGGCCGTCAGGCCGAGCACCAGGAAGAGGTCGCTGAAGACACCGGCGCCGTCGTTGGCCCAGTTCCACAGGCCGTTCTCGGCGTAGCTGGTGGCCAGGTTCGGCATGGTCTGCGCGACCTGGGTCATCAGGTTCGCGTTGGCCTCGCCCGTCAGCTTCACGCCCGCGTAGGCGGCGACGATGAAGGCGATGGGCAGCCTCGCGATCCAGTTCCACTTCTTCAGGGCCGGCGACGCGCCCGAGATGCCCTTGAAGAGCAGCATCAGCAGCAGGATGAAGGGGATGATCGACAGCCAGCGCAGCGCCGCGAGGCGCTGGAGCAGGTTCGGCAGCAGCACGCCGTAGTACTGCTCGGTGACGGACACCCCGATGGAGACGCCCAGGAAGATGTGCTCCCCGAGCTTGTAGACCGGGTTGTCCTCGTAGAGGAACGAGAGGATGCACAGCGTCAGGAAGATGCTGATCCAGGCGCCCAGGACGTCGATGCCCGCGAGCTCAGTCATCGTCGCCACCCCGCGGCTTCGTCAGGAAGTAGGCGATGTTGCCCATCAGGATGAGCGCGATGATGAAGGCGTGCCCCATGTTCAGCACGTTGATGGCCTGCGTCGCCAGCTTGCGCGTGCCCGGGGGCGGCTCGGAGTCAGCCCAGACCAGCTTCTCGTACTGCGCCGAGCCCGGCATGCCCGCCGCGAGGCCGGCCAGCTGACCTGCCTTGTAGAAGGGGATGTAGTCGGGCCCCGACACCGCGGTGCAGGACGAGATGATCGTCAGGTTGTGCTGCCCCTGGATCTGGAGCACGTACTCGCGGGTGCCGGGGAAGCCGGCGGAGACGTTGACGATGAGCGGGAAGTCCTTCGCCTGCTTGAAGCCCTGCATCACGGGCAGGTCCTCGACCGGCGTGCCCTGGTAGTCCACGGGGAAGGTCTTGGGGATGTTCTCCCCGATGGCCTTGATCGCCAGCTCCTTGCCCGGCTTGTAGCCGAGGAAGGCGTAGTCGACGCCGTACTCCTTGCCGTGCGCCGCCGCGATCTCGTGGAGGATCGGCACGACGATGGGCGGGGCGAACTCCCAGAGCGTGGCCGAGATGATCTTGATGTCCTTGCGGAACAGGTGGTCGAGGTTGGCCCGGAAGAAGGGCTCCAGCTCGGGCCGCGAGGCGGGGTCGAAGTCGGCGGACAGGAAGACGGTCGTGCCCGCGGGCAGCGCCTCGACGGTGTCGTACAGCGCCTGCACCCGCTCATCGACCTTGAACTCGCAGTCCGCGGTGACCAGCAGGGGGATGAGGATCGACAGGCCCATGCCCAGGAAGATCCAGCGGCGGTCCATGTTCTGGAAACGCTCGAGGGCGTCGAAGAGCTTCATGTCAGTCGGCCCCCAGGTGGGAGCGCTCGAGGCCCAGGATCACGCGCAGGCCGGTCGCCACCGCGCCGAGCGCAGCGCCGATGAAGATGGCGCGGCGGGCCGCGATGTTGGGCACGTCCATGATCCAGTTCATGAAGCGGGGCAGGTAGTCGCCGATGACGGGGATCGCCTCGCCCATGGGCACGCGGGCCAGCATCACGACGCAGGCGGCGACCAAGAGCACCGTCGCTTCCACGTTGCGCGCGCGGAAGGCTCGGAAGGCCGCGCTGGCGATGTAGAAGGCCAGCAGGGCGAACATCGTCGCGTTCAGCGGCGTGAAGACGAACTCGAAGACCCACTTGTAGGCGGCGCCGTCGTCGTGGCGGTGCTGGCCGTCGTGAAAGCCGATGAACAGCGTCACGACCAGCGAGACCAGCATCACGGCCTTGTAGCCCCAGTCCCGCTCCTTCTTCATCACCTTGGGCAGGTTGACCTGGATGAGGTTCGCGAGGCCGAGCATGTAGGCGCCGGCAGCCAGGATCAGGCCCCACTCCAGCAGCTCGGCCGTCCAGATGCGGTAGCGCCAGTGCGGGATGAAGAACTCGCCGACCATGAACAGGCCGACAAAGAACGTGATGATCAGCGGGATGGTCGAGCGCATCAGCCGCCCGCAATCGTGAAGAGCTCTTGCAGCCAGGTGCTGCCGAGCGTGACCGTGATGGTGCCCACCGCGATGGCGCAGACGCAGACGACCTTGACCCAGTCCGAGGCCTTCAGGGACGAGACCAACCGCGGGTCACCGCTCAGGTAGGCGGACACCGCGAAGAGCTCCTCACCGATGAGCGTGTAGTCGCAGGCGGCGATGAAGAAGGGCAGCTGCGTCGCCTCCGCCGTGCCGGCGATCTGGATGGATTTGTTGACGAAGCCCGTCTCCGCGAGGATCAGCGACTCGGCGAAGAAGCGGCCCAGGTAGATGTTCGTGGCCGGCTTCTCGCGGGAGATGATCCCGTTGGTGCCGGCGCAAAACGCGAACTGCTCGGAGCTGATGAAGCGGGTGTTCACCGGCCGGTACGCGTCGGGGTGGCCGGCTTGGTAGAAGCCCGCCTTGACCACCTCGTCGGCGACCTCGCGCACGATGGGGATGCAGCAGCTGACGATGATGTCGCTCTGGTACTCCGCCACCGTCTTGGCGACCTGGCCGAGGATGAGCATGGACGCGATGGTCTGGATGTCCTGCAGCTCGTCGATGCCGGGCACGTAGAGCACCGGTCGGCCCATCTCGGTCGCGCGCCCGATGCCCTCTTCGATGGCGTCGATGCCGGGGATGCGGCGGATCTCGATGGGCTTGCCGAGCCGCGCCTGGCGCGTGAACCAGAGCATCAGGCCGCCGACGCCCAGGATCAGCGCCATGAGCGCCAGCGCGCCCATCTGGGTGCGCACGAGCGAGGCCTCGGGGGTGCCCTGGACCGTCGCTGAGGTGAGCCCCAGGGTCTGCAGCTGCGCGATGCGCTCGGCGTCCGTGATGTCGTCGGCCCGCGTCGGCGGGAGCTCGGCCAGCGTGATGATGCGGTAGTCGTAGGTCCCGGCCGGGGGCTCCTCCCAGGCGTCGGTCGTGACCTTGTCGCCGAAGGAGTCCGAGCCGGAGGGCAGCGTCTCGCTGACGAGGACCCAGTCCCCATCGGGCCGCTTGCGCACGACGGCGTAGGCGAAGGCGCCTTCCACCGAGGTCCAGGCCAGGTCCAGGTTCAGCCCGTCGTTGTCTTCGGGCGCCGTGATGCTCAGGTCGGAGACCGCGGCCACCTGGGGGGCAGGAGCGCTGCCCGGCGGGATCAGAACGACCGTCTCCGCCGAGGCGATCGACGGCAGGAGCATGCAGAGCAGGAGCAGCCACCTCATTCTTCGATGCTCTCCACGTTGGCGCGGGGCAGCATCGCGACGTCGCCCTCTCCGAAGGTCACTTCCAGGACCCGGACCTTCGTCTCGCTGGCCATGGTGACCAGCTCCACCGGCAGGCCGGAGACCGTGCCGATCTTGCCGAAGTAGGGCGCCCGGATGCCGCGCACGAGGTCGCCGACCGCGATGCCCACGGGCTCGGGGGCCTCCCACTTCTCCTCGGGCACGTCCTCGTCGTCGTGCGTGACCACGACCTCGGGGCGGATGACGCCCGCGCGGATCTGGGTTGCGCCGTTCACGCTCGCGCGCCGGCCTTCCAGGGACTTGAGCAGCTTGAAGGTCGCCGGGGCCATGGGGATGTGGCCGAAGCCCTCGGTGACGATGAGCGTGGTGCCCAGCTGCTCGCCGCCGGTGATGGCGACGCCGACCTCGTAGCCCAGCAGGACCTTGATCTCGTCGTAGTCGAAGCCGCCGACCACGACCGCGGCCGCGCCGACCTCGACCGCCTTCTTCAGCGCCGCGATGGTCGCGTAGGCGCCGCCGATCACGATCTTGCCCTTGTGCTCGGCCTTCAGGTCCTCGGGCTCCAGGTGGTCGCCGGGGGCCTCGACGGCCGTCGCCAGCTCGCCCCGCGTCTCGCCGCCGAGCCCGAAGATCCCCTGGATCAGGGCCGCGGCCGCCTGCACGACGCAGCCCTCGCCGGGGATGACCTCGACCACCTTGCCGTTGATGTAGGCGTCCACCTCGACCGGGATGGGGCTGGCCTGGACGATCACGGTGCCGGTGATGGGCGAGATGGACTCGATGGTGCCACCCACGATCGCGTGCGCCTCGGACTTGAAGAGCCCGAAGAGGCCCGGCGTCTCGCCGATGAGCTCGCCCTCTTCCACCGAGTCGCCCACGCCCTTGAGCATGAACTCCTTGAGGCGCCCGGGGTCCACGCCCAGGTGGTTGGCGACGTTGACCGGGTAGATCTTCCCGGGCAGGTCGGTGCGCGCCACGACCTGGCCCGCTTCGACGATCGCTCCAACTTCGACCTCGACCGTGCCCTCCAGCGGCAGCCGCCGGTCCTTGAGCACGATGTGGTGGGGCGTGACGGTCAGGCCCGGGGTGAAGATCGCAGCCATCAGAACTCCCCCTCGGGGTACTCGGCCAGGGACTGCGTCCAGCGCTGCACGGTCGCGACGCGGTCTTCGCCTTCGGGGACCTGCACGGGGCGGCCGCGGGTGTCGAAGACGATGCCGGCCACGCCGCCGCGCAGCACGATCTGGCGGCTCTTGCCGGCGCCTCCGCCGACGTCGAGGCCGGACTGCAGCGGGGTGATCGTCGCGCTGACCTCGTCCTCGCGGCTCGCCTCGATGAGCTCCAGCTCGCCGAAGCCGAAGGTGCGGTCGTAGGCGGTCCCGTCGGGCAGCCGGGCCTGCACGCGCATCCAGGGCTTCGTGGTCGTGGCCTCGCCCGCAGGGGCGACCGCCGTGCCCAGGAAGATGATGCAGTCGCGCTCGAAGACCTCGGTCGCGGCCTGCTCGTTCACGGTCGAGAGCACGCCGAGGTGCGGCATCATGAAGATCGAGTCGACCGCGAGCTCCGTCACGCCCTCGGGCTGGAAGCTGTCGATCATCATCCGCATGGACTGGACGCGGCGGGGGGCGTGCGACAGGACGCCGCCGGACCCGACGATGAGGTCCAGGTCCATCATCTGCACCAGGGAGTCGCTGCCCGTCTGGCGGAAGGCGTCGGCGATGGTGCGTTCCTTCTGCACCCCGCGCAGCGAGACCGCGAACTCCTTGTGCTGGATGAAGGCCAGGCGCAGCGCCTCGCGGGCGATGGCCTGCTCGATCTTCAGCTCCTCGAGCGTCTGCGGGATGGTCGTCGGCCGGATCATCTTGTTGCCGATGCGGTTCCGCAGGCCCTTCTCGTCGATGTCGAAGGGCACCCAGCGCAGGATCGCGGGCAGGCCGGCTTCGGCGAGCACGTTGCTGACCGAGTAGGACATGCCGAGGTTCGCGCTGACGGTCCGGTTGAAGGTCCCGTCGAAGACGCTGAACACGTCCGTCGTCGCCCCGCCGATGTCC
>JAJDAI010000147.1 GCA_029261955.1 Deltaproteobacteria bacterium
GACGAGTACTCTGCCGACGACGACGTCTCGTCCGCACAGGACGACGAGGACGATTCGTCGTCCTTTGCCGACGACGACGATGCGACCCCCGACGACGACGATGCGACCCCCGACGACGACGATGCGACCCCCGACGACGACGATGCGACCCCCGACGACGACGACGCAGCAGACGACGACGACTCCTCGGCCGCCTCCGGTGACGGCTGCGAAGGCTGCGAGTCTTCCCTCAGCGGCGGCTCCGCCGCCCCAGCCCTGCTCCTCCTGCTCGCCCTGGCCCGCCGCCGCTCCAGCTGAAAACCCCGGTGTCTGACACCGGACCGTTCATCTGCAAGATCCGGTGTCAGACACCGCGTCTTTCACGCGCCGCGCTGACGACCAGGCGTGCCTGGAAGTGACCGAGTCCCTGCTCCTTGAGCCAGGCCTGCCACTCATGCTCGGCCTCGGGGCCCTCGGCCCGGAGCAGCGCGATCCAGCCATCGACCGATCGGCCCGTCTTCTGCTCAAGGGTCGCGGCCATCGTCGCTGTCTTCTTGTCGTGTTGTTCGGAGGCCATGTCGTCCCTCGCTGGTGGTCGTCCTCGATCCTGGACAGGTGTCGTGCATTCTCGTCCCGAGCAGGGCCGACCGGTCGACCTCGATCCTGCGCCTCACTCGAAGTCGCCCGCGATCCGCACCGCAAAGTCTTGTAGTGTCCGAGTGTCGGCTCTGTCGCCTCTGGCGTCTTTGTCGGACTCGCCAGCTCCCCTCGGAGCTGGGTGGGAGGGAGGCCTCGCATGGGTGTTCGCCTGGTGCACGTGGCTGCACTCTGGCTACCGGCGATGGGGATCGCGGCAGGACTGGCCGGCGGCGCGTGGGCGCTCCACGCAGCGGCCGAGGCCGATCTGGCGAAGCGGCAGGAGGTTCTGCAGGTCGAACGCCTGGCCTCGAACTTCGAGCACGACCTCTCCGACATCTCGGCCGATCTGCTGGTGCTCGCCGGAAGCCACGAGCTGCTCGCGTTGACCGGGAGCAGCTCCTCTCCCGCCGCATCTGGTGGCCTGCTCTCCGATGTGGTGACCCTCGGACTCGGCAAGGAGAGCATCGCCCAGGTGCTGATCCTCGACGCCGGGGGCCGCGAGGTCGCGCGCGTGGACTTCGTCGGGGGCCGCCCCCACATCGCGCCACCGGAGCGGCTCCGCGCGATCGGTGATCAGGCGGATGTTCAGCAGGTGCTGGCCCTGGCCCCCGGGCAGGTCCACATCTCCGCCCTCCAGCCCGGGGGGCCGGAGTCGCGGCCTCTCGATCCGCTGCAGCTGACGCTGCGCTTCGGTACGCCGCTGGCGACCCACGACGGCACGACGCGGGGCGCGGTGCTCCTGAAGGCGTTCTGGGCGCCCCTGGCCGGGCACCTGGACAGGGCCTACTCGGGACGCGGGCGCGTGATCCTGCTGGACCGGCAGGGTCGCTGGCTGCACGGCGCCCCGGCCCTCCAGTCGCCGCCGGAGCCGAGCAGCTTCGCCGCCCAGGCGCCGGGCGCGTGGGCCCGGATCGACGGCCAGCCCTCGGGCGCCTTCACGCTGGGGGATTCCCACTACTCCTTCGCGACCGTGACCGGCGACGTCGAGGTGGGCGGCTCGGCCGGGCGGGTCTGGACGGCCGTCACGGTCGTCCCGAACCTGGCCCTCGCCTCCCAGGCCCGCGCGGGCCTGCCCGGCGTGTTCACCGTGGGCGCCTTCGTCGCGATCTGCATCCTCATCGGCGTGGTGCTGCTGCTGCGGGCCTGGGAGCAGCGGCGGGAGGCCGAACGTCACGTCGCCGACCTGGCCTACCGCGACGTCGTGACGCGCCTGCCCAACCGGACCTCCTTCCTGCAGCTGCTGGAGAAGCAGCTCCACCACGTTCGCCACGGCGACCAGCGCCTGGGCCTGCTCTTCGTCGACCTGGATGACTTCAAGCACGTCAACGACGCCCTGGGCCACGACGCGGGGGATGAGCTGCTCCGGGCCGTCGCGGCGCGCATGGGGAGCTCGATCCGCTGCTGGGAGCCCGAGCCGGGTCGTGGGGACGATCGGGAGCCCGACCTGCTCTCGCGCATCGGCGGGGACGAGTTCGTGGTGCTGTTGTCCCGCGTCCGCGACGCGGCGGACTGCGGCCGGGTCGCCGACCGCATCGTCGAGGCCCTGGGCCACCCCTTCCAGGTCGGTGGGGCGCGGGTGTCCATCGGGGCGAGCATCGGCATCGCTGTTTCGCCTGAGGACGGGCTCGACGGAGAGGACCTCCTGCGCAGCGCAGACCACGCGATGTACGAGGCCAAGCGCAGCGGCAAGGGGGGGCGGCGCTACTTCCAGGAAGCCATGAACGACGGCTGGGCCGCCGGCCTCGCCTTGGAGCGCACCCTGCGCTCGGCGGTCGAGCGGGACGAGCTGGTGGTGCACTACCAGCCGAAGGTCGACGTGGCGACAGGACGCCCGACGGGCTGCGAGGCGCTGGTCCGCCTCCAGGGGAGCAGCCGGCTGATCAGCCCCGACGACTTCCTGCCCGTGGCGCACCGGGCCGGCCTGCTCGGCGTGCTGAGCCGGCAGGTTCTGCGTACCGCGATGCTGGAGGCGAAGGGGTGGCCCGACTTCGGGCTGCCACCCCTTTCGGTCGCCGTGAACATGCCGCCCGAGGAGCTGCTGTCCGAGGGCGTCGTGGGCTGGCTGTCCGATCTGCTCCAGGAGCTGGACTTCGATCCGACTCGGCTGGAGTTGGAGATCACCGAGGACCAGTTGATCCGGCACCCCGAGCAGGCCGTGCTCGTGTTGCGGGGCATCGAGGCGCTCGGCGTGCGGGTGTCCATCGACGACTTCGGCACGGGCTACAGCTCCCTGAGCTACCTCGTGCGGATGCCGGTCTCGGCCATCAAGATCGACCGCTCCTTCGTGGCGGAGCTGAACGAGTCTCCGGCGGCGATCACGATGATCTCCGCGATCATCGAGCTGGGGAACCGGCTGGGGCTGCACGTCATCGCCGAGGGCATCGAGACCGAGGAGCAGCGGGCTACGCTGGACTCGCTCGGCTGCCCGGAGGCGCAGGGCTACTTGTTCGCGCGCCCGCTGCCGGCGAGCGAGTTCCGGGAGTGGGCGCGCGCAGCGACATCATCGTTGGTGACTGGGGAGAGCGATGAAGAACGACCGGGATCTGAGCACGGAGGACGCCGCGAAGTACCTTCGGGTGAATCCGCGCTCCGTGCTCCGTTGGGTGAAGTCGGGGCTCGTGGACGCCTACCAGACGGGCGGTGGGAGGGCGCGAATCCGGCCGGCGGAGCTGAAGCGCTTCATGCGGAGCCGGGGCATGGCGGTGCCGGCCGGCCTGAGCCTGAGCCGCCCCCGCCTCGCGGTGGTGGACGATGACCCCGATCACGTCAGCGCCGTGCGGTCCTACGTCGAGGTCGCGAGGCCGGACATCGACGTCCAGGTGGCCTTCGACGGCTTCAGCGGAGGGCTCCTGGTCGCCCAGGGGCGGCCGGATCTCCTCCTCCTGGACGTCGTCATGCCGGGGCTCTCGGGGGACGTGGTGTGCGAGCAGATCCGTGCCCGCCGAGAGCTGGATGGCATGGCGGTGGTCGTCGTGAGTGGCGTGCTCGATCGCGATCTGGAGCGCCGCC
>JAJDAI010000148.1 GCA_029261955.1 Deltaproteobacteria bacterium
TCTTCGGCGCCTTCACCCGGCGTGACCTCAGCGGGCTCGGCTCGTTCCTGCTGCCCGGCGTCGTGGTCGTGGTGGTGCTGTCGCTGGTGAACCTGTTCGTGCTCGG
The DNA here is from genome assembly GCA_029261955.1 of Deltaproteobacteria bacterium. Lineage (GTDB taxonomy): Bacteria > Myxococcota_A > UBA796 > UBA9615 > UBA9615 > CALCXL01. The sequence continues at coordinate 107 of JAJDAI010000148.1, forward strand.
CAGCAGCCTGCTGTCGACGGCGATCTCGGCCGTCACCGTGCTGATCTTCTCGGGCTACATCGCCTACAACACGCAGAACGTGCTCCAGCGCTACCCGCTGAACATGCACGTCAGCGCGGCGATGCAGCTCTACCTGGACGTGTTCATCGTCTTCGTCCACCTGCTCTCGCTCTTCGGCGGCAAGCGGAACTGAGGGGCTACTCGGCCCCCTTCTTCACGTCATCCGCCCCAGCGGCGGGCGCCCCGTCCTTCGCACCCGCCCGGATCAGGGGACGGGTGTGGGCGTGGCAGGTCGCGCAGGCCGTCAGCAGCTCCGCGAGCACCTGGGTGCGTTCGGCGCGGGTGTTCGCGGTCTGGGCCGTCGCAGCCAGCCCGTGCACGTGGGACTCGAAGCCGATGGCGCGCTCGTCCATGACGCTGCCGTCGGGCAGCTCGGCCGGCTCGAGCGGTCCCTGCGCCAGGAAGCTGACTCCCTGAGCCCACTGGCCGTCGATGTTCGCGACCAGCCCCTGGTACATCGCCTGGGCGGCCGTGCCGTGCCGCGCCATGTGCTCCCGGATCCCGGTCTCGCGGGTGGGGTGCGGCGGCTCCTCGAAGGCGACGTTCGCCCCGGCCGCGGCGTGGCAGGACGAGCAGGCGGCTGCGACCCGGCTGGTGCCGACCGCCGCGTCCAGCAGGGTCTTGGCGCTGCGCACCGCAGCGACCCCCGACTCGAGCTCGCGCGCGGCGCTGATCCAGGCGGGCGGCAGGGTCTCGTCGAGGGCGGTTGAGCCCACGGACTCCGCGGCGGCAGCGGCCTTCGGCAGGTCGGCGTGGATCACGGCGACGTGCATGGTCTGCAGGGCGGCGAGCCGCTGGTGCATGACCTCGTAGAACGCCGCCTTGGCGACCGCGGGATCGACCGCCGGCGCCTCGGGCTCCGGGGTTCCGCAGCCGGCGGCGAGCACGAGGAGGAGGAGGGGTAGGGCTCTCATCAGGCTCTCCGTAGGCCGATCCACCGGCTCGTTCGCGGGCGCTGTCGCTCCGCGCCCCCAGGATCGCAGAGCCGACCGCAGAAAGAACGTCGAGATCGCGAAAAACCCACCTTGGAGCGGTTCGCGCGCACGTGTTACGACCACACATCCGCGGCCGGAGAACGGCTCGATCGGACACCGGCTTGGGGGCCTCCGCATGATTCGTTTGACCACGTCCGCCCTGTTTGGGCTCAGCTTGATCGCCTCCACGGCGCTCGCCGCCGACCCGAGCGATTGCCCGCCCGGGACCAACCTCATCGAGGGCACGGCCGCCGGTGAGACCCTGATCGGGACCAACGGGGACGACTGCATCCTCGGCTACGGCGGGGACGACACGATCCACGGCGGCAACGGCAACGACACGATCTTCGCCGGCCGCGGCCACGACTGGGTCAACGGCAACAAGGGCACGGACGTCATCTTCGGTGGCAAGGGCAACGACACCCTCCGCGGCGGCAAGGAGGCCGACGAGCTGCACGGCGGCCGCGGCAACGACACCCTCTACGGCGACCTCGGTCCCGACGTGGTGCACGGCGGCTCCGGCCACGACACCATCTACGGCGGCAACAACGGCTCGCACGGCGTGGACGAGGCCGACACCCTGCGCGGTGGCTCCGGGCGCGACACCATCTACGGCGAGGCCGGCGACGACACCATCCGCGGCGGCTCCAGCGCCGACGAGATCTACGGCAACGACGGCGCCGACGACATCCGCGGCGGCTCCGGCTCCGACTACATCGAGGGCGGCGAGGGCGAGGACACGCTTCGCGGCGGTCGCGGTGCCGACGAGCTGCTCGGCCAGGGCGGCGCGGACGTGCTGCACGGCCAGCGCGGCAACGACACCCTCGACGGCGGCGACGCGGCGGACAGCCTCTACGGCGGCCGCGGCAACGACGCCATCCATGGCGGCGCGGGCAACGACGGCATCGTCGCGGGCTCGGGCGACGACGCGGCCTGGGGCGACGACGGCGACGACAACATCTCCGGCGGCTCCGGCGACGACGAGCTCTCCGGCGGCGCGGGCCGCGACGAGCTGGTCGGCGGGACCGGGGACTTCGACCGCATGTACGGTGGCGAAGGCCGCGACACGCTGCGTGACGCCGACGGCTTCGTCGGTGCCCACGGCGGCGCAGGCTGGGACCGCATGTACCTGAACGTGCGTGCCGGCTGGCTGACCCCCAGCGGCCAGGCCACCCTCGACGGCAGCATCACGGGCGGCGCGGACGAGGACCTCGTCTACCTGCACGTGGACGGCAACAGCGACCTCTTCGTGAACAGCCACGGCGACGAGCCCGCGGGCCCCACCGCCAACGACGGCAACCGCGACTGCATCTTCCTGAGTGGCGCCATCAACCCCGGCTCGGTCTTCCCCGAGTGGGAGTACGTCATCTGGCAGTAGCCGCTCTCTGAGCCCTCCGCTGCGCGCCGCCCGGGCTTCCGGCGGCGCGCAGCTGGTTCTGGTGCCCGAGGGCGCTATGGCCTCTCTGCCGCCCCGACAATGCAGACTGCTGCCCTTGGCGCCGTGCCCCGGTCCCTGCCACGCTGCTGGTAGACCGCTCGGAAGGACCCTGATGACCCGCCCCCTGAGTTCCCTGTTCGCGCTGCTGCTGCTCCTGGCCCTGGGCGGCTGCCCGTCGGGCGACGACGACGACGCGTCGGCCGATGACGACGACGTGACCGCAGACGACGACGACGCCACGCCCGATGACGACGACTCGGCGGACGACGACGACGGCACGCCGGACGACGACGACTCGGCGGACGACGACGACGCGACCCCCGACGATGACGACTCGGCAGACGACGACGACGCGACGCCCGACGACGACGATTCGGCGGACGACGACGACGCGACCCCCGACGACGACGACAGCGCCCCAACGGACGACGACGACAGCGCAGACGATGATGATTCGGCGGACGACGACGACGCCACCGCGGACGACGACGACAGCGCCGCAACGGACGACGACGACGATTCGTCGTCCGTTGCCGCCGACGACGACGACAGCGCCGCAACGGACGACGACGACGATTCGTCGTCCGCTGCCGACGACGACGACAGCGCCGCAACGGACGACGACGACGATTCG
>JAJDAI010000149.1 GCA_029261955.1 Deltaproteobacteria bacterium
AAGATGTCGACCTGGGTTACGCGCATCGCCACCAACTCGTGCAACGAGTGGCTGCGATCACGGAACAAGCCCGTCTGGCAGCGGGAGCAGAAGGACGAGGACCGCCCGCAGCTCGAGCAGTGCGAGCCGGGGCCCGATCCCTTCGACCTGCTGCGGGACGCCGAAGACGGTCAGCGCCTGGTGGGCGCCATGGCCCACTGCATCGCCGAGCTGGACGACAAGCGCCAGATCGCGGTGCTGACCCGGCTGCTGATGCAGCTGGCCTTCGACGGAAAGCGGGTGACGGTCAGCGAGATCGGTCGCGTGCTCGGCGCGTCCCCGCAGCTGATGAAGTACCGAATGGACAGCGCCGTGGAGCGGCTGCGGACCTGCGTCGGCAAGCAGCTGGCCGAGCCCGGCCCCTCGGGGGAGGTGTCATGAGCAACGAGAACACCGTGATGGACCGCCTGGCTGGCCTGCTGGGCGACGGCGGCGGCGACACCCGGGCCGACGCCCTCATCCGCGAGGCCCTGCTCTCGCTCATCCCCGACGAAGCCCCCAGCGACATGGACGTCGCCGCCTTTCACGACGGCACGCTCGACGAAGACGACGCGGCCCGCGTGAGGTTGGCGCTGCTGCGCGACCCGCAGCGGCTGGAGGACTACCTGGCCTTCGCGGACGCCATGCAGGCCCTGGACTCGCTCCAGACGCCGATGGACCTGAAGCCGGCCAACGAGCCGCTCCTGCGTCGCATCGCCCCGGCGCTCGGCGCCCTCGCGGCCTTGCTGCTCCTGGGACTCACGCTGCTCTGGGGCGGCGGCGGCGCGCTCGAAGCGCCCGAGGTCGAGCTGCTCCGCGAGCGCTCGGGCCCGGTCCTGCGCTCCGGCGCGGCCCAGCTCAGCCCCGACGAGGGCCTGCGGATCGCCGCGACGGTGGCCGACAGCGCCTGGTGGGCGGTCGTGGTCGCCCGGGACAGCCGGCTGGGCGTGGAGCTCGGTGTGGCCTCGGACTCGCGCAAGGGCGTCGAGTCGGCGCGGCACGAAGATGGCCGCGTGCTGCACGAGGAGTCCCTGAACGGGACGATCGGCGAGCGCGCCTACTACGTGCTGGTCAGCCGGGACCCGATCGAGGACCTCGACGAGGTGGTGGCCACACTCCAGCGCGAGCTGCGCAGCGGGCAGCACGCCCGCACCGAGTTCGCCGCGGACACCCGCAGCCTGCTCGGCGAGCAGGCGGAGACCCGCGGCTGGCGGGTCTCGAAGACGGTGCACGTGGCGGTGCGCGGACTCTGAGGGGACCCGGCTCGGCTGCCCTCGGGGGGCACCCTCGAACCGATCAGGTCGTCAGCGAATACAGGGTCGCCAGCAGCTCGGTCCGGTTCCTCGTCTCCGACTTCCGCATGATCGACACGAGGTGGAACTTCACCGTCGCCTCGGACACGCCGACGTTGGTCGCGATCTGCTTGTTGGCGAGCCCGTCCGCGAGCGCGCCCAGCACGTCCGCCTCGCGCGGGGTCAGCACGAAGCTGCGCTGCGCCGCGTCGATGCGGTCGGACAGCGAGGGGCCACCGGCCTCCACGCTCAGCAGCCAGCTGGGCCACTCGCCCTCCACCTGCTCGTCCACGGGGGCGAGGCAGAGCCGGACCACCGTCTCGGTGTGCCGGTCCTCGACGTAGGAGTAGGCGCCGCTGACGTTGTCGGGCAGGCGCCCCATGGGCATCCCCTCGAGCCGGTGCCGCACCTCGTTGCCGAGCCAGTCGGGCAGCAGCTGATCGCCCTCCTCGAGGCCCAGCTTGCGGAAGGCCGCCGGGTTGGCGGCGACGACCGTCGCGTCGCTGTGCAGGAAGACCAGCGGCACGTTGCATCGACGCCAGGCGCCCAGCGCCAGCCCCGTGTGCGGCGCGTCGGTGGACACCTGGTCCGCGATGGTCACGCGCTCCAGGGCGCCCTGGAGCGAAGGAAGCACCGCGGCGGTCATCTGGAGTCGCTCGCGGGCGAGCACGTCGGCCCCCGCCTCGAAGCCCACGACCAGGGTGACCGGCGGGCCGCCGTGGTTGATCGCGACGCGGAGCAACGGCCCCCGGCCCGGCCAGGCAGCCGCAGCGAGGCCCAGCAGCGTCTCGGTGGCGGCCGCAGGAAGCAGGACCAACGCATCGTCGCCGGCGGCCCCCGCGAGCCCGGGAGGCTCCATTCCGTCCTCGACGAGCTCGGCCAGCGCGTCCTCGTCGCAGCCCAGGCTGCGCAGCTGCGCGATACGTCCGGTGCCTTCGAAGCCGAGGAAGCCGCAGACGCCGGAGTTCAGCTGCAGCCAGCCGGCGAGGAAGTCCGCTGCGGGGCGGGCTGCCTGCCCCGCTCGACCGCAGAGTTCTCCGAAGGAGACCGCCCAGCGCAGCCGCTCCAGCTCGTCCTGACCAAAGCCCACCGGTGTCCTCTCCCCTGATCACAGCCCGCCCGCGTCCTGCCTCGGCGGCTTCTGACTCAGTCAAATGCCAGTTTTTCCCCGGAATATCAACCACGTGCAGCGGAGCAGTGCCGCGATTCGACGAGAGACCCCCCCTCGTGGGTTGACCGACCACGAGATTGACTGAACAATCATTCACCCGCGAACCCACCCTCAAAACCGCACGAGGAATCCCATGTCCGCCACCGACTACGAAGTCGACATCCGCGACCACCAGTTCGTTCTCTTCGAGCAGCTCAAGGTGCAGGAGTCCACCGACCCGAAGTACGCCGACTTCGACGCTGAGCTCTACGGGATGATCCTCGACGAGGCCCGGAAGATGGCTGAGGGCACCATCGCCCCCATCAACGGCCCGGGCGATCGCAGCGGCTGCAGTTGGAAGGACGGCGCGGTCACCACGCCCGCCGGCTTCAAGGCCGCCTACAAGACCTTCTGCGAGGCCGGTTGGGGCGCCACCACCGTGCCCCAGGACGACGGCGGCCAGGGCCTGCCGGCTCCCGTCTCGCTCGCCGTGCTCGAGATGTTCACGGGCGCGGGCTGCGCCTTCATGATGTACCCGGGCCTGACCACGGCGGCCTGCAACCTCGTCCGCCACATGGGCACCGACTGGATGAAGGAGACGATCCTTCCCCACCTCGTCTCGGGCAACTGGGCGGGCACGATGTGCCTCACGGAGCCGCAGGCCGGCTCCGCCGTGGGCGACGCGTCCACGGTCGCGAACCGCGACGGCGACACCTACCTGCTCCAGGGCACCAAGCTCTTCGTGTCGGGCGGCGAGCAGGACCTCACCGAGAACATCATCCACATCATGCTGGCGCGCACGCCGGACGCCCCCCAGGGCATCAAGGGCCTGAGCCTCTTCATGGTGCCGAAGCTCATCGTGAACCCGGACGGGTCGATGGGCGAGGTCAACGACATCGTCTGCTCGGGCATCGAGCACAAGATGGGCATCAACGGCTCGGCGACCTGCACGCTGTCCATCGGCGATGGCGGCGGCGCGCGCGGCTGGCTCATCGGCAACGAGGGTGAAGGCATCACCCGCATGTTCCACATGATGAACGAGGCCCGCATCGGCGTCGGAGTCCAGGGCCTCGCGGTCGCGGCCGCGGCGCTGGGCAACGCCACGTCCTACGCCCGGGAGCGCATCCAGGGCACGGACATCAAGAAGTTCAAGGACGTCACCGCGCCGCGCGTGCCGATCATCGAGCACGCCGACGTGAAGCGGATGCTGCTCTACGCGCGCTCGGTGGTGCAGGGCATGCGCTCCTTCTCGCTGACCGTGGGCGCCTGGGCCGACGAGATGCTCGACGGCGGGGAGGGCGAGCACAAGGACATCGTCGACGTGCTCGTGCCGATCCTGAAGTCCTGGAACACCGACCAGTGCTTCGAGGTCTGCCGGCTCGCCGTGCAGGTCTACGGCGGCTACGGCTTCATCGGGGAGTACCCGGTCGAGCAGCACCTGCGGGACAGCAAGATCTTCTCGATCTACGAGGGCACGAACGGCATCCAGGCCCTCGACCTCGTGGGCCGCAAGATGTCGATGAAGGGCGGCGCCGCCTTCATGGCGACCCTGAACTTCCTCAACGAGAGCATCGAGGAGCTCAGCGCGCACGAGAGCCTGGCGGCGGAGAAGGCGGGGCTGGAGAAGTCCCGCGACCGCCTCGGCCAGGCGGCCATGCACCTCATGCAGCAGGGCATGGGTGGCGAGCAGGACCTGCCCATCAGCCACGCCTGCGACGTGCTGAACCTCTTCGGTGACGTGGTCATCGGCGTGTTCATCGCCCGCCAGGCGGTCATCGCGTTGCCGAAGCTGACGGAGCTCGCCGCAGCGGCCGGCAAGTCGGCGGACGACGCCGAGTGGCTGGCCGAGGACAGCGAGGCGCGCTTCTACGCGAGCAAGATCGACAACCTGCGCTTCTACGTGCACCAGGTGCTGCCCCGCACGGCGGGTCTGCTCCGCGCGGTCACGTCGCCGGACCGCACGGTGATGACCTCGGTCCTGTAGGTCCTTCGAGAGATCGAGCCGACGCCGCTCCGGGGACGACCCGGGGCGGCGTCAGCGGTTCTGGGGCGCCGGGGGACTCGGGGCCGAGGACCCGCTCAGTCGGCGGTCACCCGCTGGTTCGCGACGAGCTGCATCTGGCTGCCCCACTGCCCCTCTTCGTCTTGGGGCGGGTTCCAGTAGAGCCAGACCGTCATGGAGCCGTCGTCCGCACGCTCGGGCACGGCGATCGCGCGGGCGCCGGCGACGTCCTGGGCCCCGGCGAGCACGGACGCGTACAGGGCGTCGTCTCCGCCCGGCAGGGAGACCGGAACCAGGCAGGGCACCGTGCTGCAGTCGGGGTCACCGACCTTCGCAGCGCCCGCGTCGTCCTGGTCCTCCAGCCACTCCAGCAAGCGCTGGCTCAGGTCCCGGACCGCCGCGGGCCGCTGCCAGACCGGCAGATCGTTCCAGACGGGGTAGCCGACCGGCAACTCGACGGGGCTCGCTTCGGGCTCCGCTGGCTCGGCGCTGGCGCCGGTGCTGCGCGTGGGGGCCGCAGCCGGAGCGCGGGCCGCAGCCGGAGCGCGGGCCGCCGGAGCAGGGGTCCCCAGCTGCGCGACGGCGGCACCCTCGGAGGCAACCGGGCTCGGCTCGGGGCCCTGGAAGAAGTAGAGCAGCGCAGCGCCGGCCGCCAAGACGCCCACGGCGATCGTTGATCCTTGCCTCATCACACCTCCTGGCCGGCTCTCACCGAGGGTCGGCGGGACAGCATGCCCCAGGACCCAGAACGACGACGGGGCCGGCAAAGCCGACCCCGCCGAAGCAAGTCACGCGGCAAGCCGCGCGAAGCTCTGTCTACTCCTCGCAGTACAGCTCACCGCCGGCGACGCCGTCGGCCCACAGCGAGGTCACGCCGGGGGAGCAACCCTTCTTGAGGTGGCCGTTGCCGTAGCCGCACTCGTCGACGATCTGGGTGCAGCTGCAGCCGCCCATGGAGTCGAAGTCGAAGTAGAGGCCCGGGCCGTTGTTGGCGCCCACGGTCCACTCACCGCCGATGACGGCCCACTGGTTCGGGCCGAGGCCACGGCTCAGCACGTCGTCCACGGTGTCGGGGCAGAGGTCGACGTCGCCGCAGACGCCGTCGCCATCGGCGTCGTTGTCGGCGTCGAGGGGGCAGGTGTCGCAGACGTCGCCGAGGCCATCGTTGTCGAGGTCCGACTGGTCCTCGTTGGGCACGTCGAGGCAGTTGTCGTCGTCGTTGCAGACGCCGTCTTCGTCGTCGTCCTCACAGGCGTTGCCGGTCCACTCGAGCTCGTTGAGCAGCAGCTGCCACTGCTCGGCGTCGTGGATGGGGTTCGCGTGGAAGTCCTGGTCGGGACCGGTGAGGATGATGCGGCCCGAGCCGTAGAGGCCCGCGAGGGCGGCGTTGCGGCCGAGGCGGTCGGTCATGAAGACCACGAAGATCGAGGGGTCGAAGTTGGGGAAGTGGCCGTGGCAGTTCACCAGGTCGGGCGTGAGGGGCAGGGAGTCCGTCAGGACCGGGTCCGCAGCGGCGGTGAACGTGAAGGGACCCAAACAGGAGCTCGTGGCGCCGGAGATGCCGACCCAGCTCAGGTCGTTGTAGTTGGCGAAGTCACCGTCGAGGAAGAGCGCGCCCCCGTTGGCGACGTAGTCCTGCACCTTGACGCTGCCGAGGTCGGTCGCGGTGCTGCTGAACCACTGGGTCAGCACGACGTCGTAGGCGGCCAGCTGGCCGGCGGTCAGGGCGTTGAAGCCCGCTTCGTTGACGTGGCTCACGGTCGAGCCGATGTGGTCCACGCCACCGAGGGACGAGCCGACGGTCGGGACCCAGGTCGCGGTCGCGCGGTTTCCGTAGTCGGGGCCGACGGTGAGGATGTTGAGGGGGCCGGACGCGAGCGCGGTGCCGGCGACGGACATGGCGACGACCGCGACAACGGTCGCGAGAAGACGGGAGAGATTCACTGGGATA
>JAJDAI010000150.1 GCA_029261955.1 Deltaproteobacteria bacterium
GGAGACGACGACGTCGCGGGGGTCCCGGACGACGCGGATGCCGCGGAAGGCCGGCAGGGACGAGATCGCCGCGGGGTCGGTGTTCGTGAAGGCCAGCACGTCGAGGCGATCGCGCCGCACGTGCGCGCCCAGGTCCCCGACCACCCGCGCGTCGTGCACGGTGCCGAAGCGCAGCCCCAGCGCCTCGGAGGCCTGCTCCAGGATGCGGCCCAGCCAGGTCGACCCGCTGCGGTGGTAGCCGAAGTAGACCCGCAGGGTCATGGGCCGAGCCGCGCGCGGCGTTGGCGGGTGGGCTCCTGCTGGGGCCACCGCGCCACCATGCGTTCGAGGATCGTGCGCGCGACCTCGCGTTGCCCCGCCGCGAGCATGACGTCAAACGCGAGGGCGGCGGCGGGCAGCGAGTCCGGCGCGGCGGAGGCCAGCGCTTCGGCACGCGCCACCAGGCCTTGCGCGTCCGCCTGCTCGAGGTGCAGGTCGATCCAGAGCAGCCAGAGCTGGACCTCGGGGGCGTCGTTGGAGCCCAGGGCGGCGAGCACCCGGCGGGCGGCGTCCACCTCGCCGAGGCGGGCGAGCTCGGCGCCCAGGCGCAGGCCGTCGGCGGGTGCACCCGGGGCGCGGGCTTCGGCTTCGGCCAACGCGTCCCCGAGGTCCCCGCCGTCCAAGCGGCGCCCCACCAGCGCCTCGGCGGCCCGCACGACCGGGCGCGGGTGCTGGAGCTGCAGGCTCTGGCCGACGTGCTCCCGCAAGCGCGCGTAGTCGTCGACGTGCTCGTCGGTGTGCAGGAACTCGACGGTCGTCACGTAGAGCCCGCGCACGACGCCGGCCCGGATGGAGCGCCAGACCTTGTCGCGGCTGACGAGGTCGCACTCCAGCGTGAACCAGCCGGGGGGCAGGCCCAGCTCCGAGGGGTCGGGGCCGGAGCGCGGCAGCACGACAGCGCGCTCCTCCAGCTCGGCGACCCAGCGCTGGCGGACCAGCTCGGGGGTGGGGATCGAGTCCTCGACCCAGGCGGACATGGACACGCGACCGTGTCCGGTCTTGGAGCGCCAGGCGGAGGGCGCAGCGGGCGGCTCCTCGGCGTCCCAGCCCCGGGGTGGGTGGAGGGACCAGCCGGCCTCCTCGGAGCGTGCTGGTTCCTGGGCCACCGCCGCACCGCCGAGCAGGCCGGTGCGCCAGAGCAGCGGCCCGCCGAAGCCGACCAGCCCCGCCAGGAGCACCGCGCCGAGCAGCCGCATCCAGCCCCGCGCCCGGCGGTTGTCCTCCTCGAGGGCCGAGGGCAGGAACAGCCCCAGGGCGCCGCCCGCGAGCAGCCCGCCCAGGTGGCAGAAGTTGTCGACGTAGGCCCACATCCAGCCCACGACCACGAACCAGGTCACCGGGGGCACCATGAACCAGCCGTAGCGAACGCGGACCCGGTCCGGGATCCAGCCGCCGTAGCGCCAGCCGAGCGTCACCGCGGCGCCGAAGAGCCCGAAGGCCATGCCCGAAGCCCCGACCGCCGCCGCGGGCGTCGCGACGGTTGAGAGCGCCATCGCGGCGAGCCCCGAGAGCAGCAGCAGCAGCACCGCGCCGGTCGCCCCGAGCGCGGACTCGACGCTCCAGCCGACGTAGAGCATGTAGGCCAGGTTGCTGACGAGGTGCAGCCAGTCGGCGTGCAGCAAGGACGCGGTCAGCAGCCGCCACCACTGGCCGAGCTCGAGCTGGTGAGGCAGGGACTTCGCGCCCTGGCGCACGAGCGCGGCGCCGTCGAGGCCGCCCTGCCGCGTCTGCCAGATGAAGACGCCGAGCAGGACTGCGGCCGTGGCGACCGTCGCGCGGGGCAGGCGCCGCAGCGTGAAGCGGCGCTCGAAGCGGGTCCGCGGGTCGTCGACGACCGAGCGGAAGAGCTCCAGCTCGGAGGCCCGCCGGAAGGCTCCGCCGGTGACCGCCTCGATGCGGAGGAGCGCGTCGTCTCCGATGGAGCCCGCTCGGACCGCGTCTTCGAAGGCGCCGTAGGTGAGGTCCAGCTCGTCGCCGTCGGCGGTGCGGACCTGGACGCGCACCTCCGCCATCAGCGGCCCGCTTGGCCCAGTCGGTCCAGCCAGTCGCCGGCGGAGACCGATGGCACCGGCACCGAGGCGTCCGCCGCCAGGAGCAGGTCGGCCAGCTCCAGCAGATCGCGCTTCGCTCCGGCGCCCAGGAACTTGCCCCGCACGAACTCCGCGACCCCGTCGAGGTCGGTGGCGACGGAGGCGACGTCAGGCACCGCGACCTCGGCTTCCCAGACGCGGCCGCCCTGCAGCAGCACGCGGATGCGGGCGGGCAGGGGCACCTGGAAGCCGTCGAGCTGGGCGTCGGCGAGGCTGGAGCGGCGGGGTTCGGCGAGCCACTGGCCGATGCGGGAGAGGCCCGAGTCCTTGGCCGGTCCGAGGAAGCGGTCGACGCGGCGCGAGGCCCATCCGGCGAGGCGGTCGAGGCCCTTGCCGAGGGCGGCCGCGGGGTCCTCCATCAGCTCTCCGGGCAGCTCGCGAAGCTCCTCGTCCAGGGGGCCCAGGCGCTCGGCGGCGAGGGCCATGGGCAGCTCGCTCCAGGCCAGGCCCGTGCCGCCCAGGAGCGGTCCTGCAGCGCCGACGCCGTCGAGGCTTCCGGCCGCTCCCTGCGGTGGGCGGATCTTGCGCGCGGCGGCCACGAGCGCGGCCGGGCCGGGCGCCTCCATGATCCGGGTGATGCCGAGGCCCGCGTCGAGTCGCGCCCACGCGCCCAGGGACAAGCGCCAGTCGTGGCGGACGTGCACGCGGCGAGCGAGGTCGCGCGCGGTGGGCCAGGTCCGCCCCAGGGCGGAGGGGGCCAGGTCCTGGGCCCGCGGGCTCCGCCCCAGCGCGACGGCGAGCGCGAGCGCGCGAGGCACGGAGTGCAGGAAGGCGGCGGGGCAGGGGATGGCGTCCTGCTCGGCGGCGGGATCCGATGCGCGACCCAGCCGAAGCTCCATCGCCGCGGTGGGCAGCGACACATCGACGTCGATCCGCAGGACCTGCTCGGGGCGCAGCGGCTGGTCGCCGTAGTCCTGCACGTCCGCCCGCAGCTCCTCGAGCGCGGCGAGCGCGGGCAGCAGGAAGGCCGATCCCGGGCTCCGCTTGAAGGCGAGGGTGCCGGTCAGCCAGGTGATCCCGAAGCCGTCGAGCCAACCGCTCAGGCCCTTGCCACCGGCGAAGCGCTCGATGAACTCGCTGCCGTCCTCCAGCAGATCCAGGGGCCCCTCCAGGCCCCGCTCCGCGAGGGCCGCGCAGTCCCAACCCAAGCGCACCGCGGGCCCTGCGCCCAGCAGCCGGGCCCCGGTCCCCACCGCTTCGCGCAAGCTGCCCGGCGCGCGGGCCAGGGCGAGCGCGAGGGCGTGGGCGAGCTTCAGGTCGGGCAGGTCCCGCAGGATCCCGCCGGCCAGCGCCGTGCTGAAGGCCAGCAGCCAGGTCTGGCCCTCCAGGCTGTGGGGCGAGGAGAGGCAGAAGCCGGCGAGGCGTCCGCCCAGCTCGTTGGCGGCCAGCTGCGCGCGTTCGATGGTGTCCCAGTCGGCGCCGAGGGCCGCGCCGCCGATCCAGGCCGCCTGCGCCGCGGGCGCGGTCTGCGCGCAGGGCAGGAAGTCGTCCCAGGACCAGACCGAGGACAGCGTCGCCGCGACCTGAAGCGCGGTCGGCAGGTCCGGCGCCCGCAGGCCGGGCAGCACCGCGACCGCGCCTTCCTCGCCGCAACCGTAGAGGTCGAGCAGGGCTGCCGCGCCCGGGAAGCTCCGGCCGGCGGCGGCGGCTCCGAAGCTCGACAGCGCCTGCGCGCGCAGCGCCACGCGGACCTGCGGCGGGGCGCCGTCCAGCGAGAGGGTGCGGACTCGGGCGGCCAGATCGACCAGGCGGTTCATGGAGCGTCCTGCGTGGGGGCGGTGCCGGCCTCTTGGGGCGCCGGGAGGTTACGACGCTCGCCCGCGGGCGGCCAGGATGCCCCGGTCGAGGGCACCCGGACGAAGCTGCGCTCCGGCCAGCGGACCGCGCAGAGGCTCCCTCCGAAGACGCAGCCCAGGTCGATGTTGGCGGTGTTGTTTCGCCACACGGCGTGGGACATCGCGGTGTGCCCGTAGACCACCGCGGTCTCGCCGGAGTAGCTCGCCGCCCAGTCGACGCGCTCGGGGTAGCCGTCAACCTGCCCGCCCGTCGTGACCCCGTAGAGGCAGCGCGCCCGCACCTTGCTGCCGCTCAGCCCCTGCAGGTCTTCCTGGAGCCCGGCGTGGGCGACGAGCAGCGCGCCGCCGTCGAGCCACAGGTAGAGCGGGACCCGGTCCAGCCCCGAGGCCAGCCGGGCGCGGAGCGAATCGCGGTCAGGCCGCGCCTCGAGCTCGGCGAGGGTCGTCTCCAGCCCCCCGGAGATGCGCACGTCGTTGCCGAGCAGCCAGCGGCGGAGCTTGTCGTCGTGGTTGCTGGCGACGAGCAGCGCGCGGCCCTCGTCCACCCGGTCGAGCACCCACTCCAGGACCCTCAGCGAGGCCGGGCCGCGATCGACGAGGTCGCCCACGAAGACGGCGGTTCGGCCCTGCGGGTGCACGCCGTCGGGGCCGTAGCCCAGCTCGGCGAGGAGCGCACAGAACTCGTCGAAGCAGCCGTGCACGTCGCCGACGATGTCGAAGGGGCCGCGCAGCTCGCGTCGATCGTGGGGGTGTTCAGGGTTCACCCGACATGGCTAGCACCCGAGGGGGCCGAGGGCCACCGGGTGGCCCGGGGCTACTCGTCGATCAGCAGGTGCAGCTGGACCGCGGAGGAGCGGGCGTCGCCGTCGGCGCGCTCGAGGGTCCAGGTGCCTGGGGCCACCGACGAGAAAGCCGTAGCCTCGTCGCCTTCCGCCGCCACCAGGCGTCCCCCCGGACCCGCCAGGATCCACTCGGCATCCGAGCTCGGGGTCCCCCCGGACTCGAGATCGAGGGCGAAGCGTCCCCCACTGGCGTTTCGAATGTGCAGGACGGCGCCGGACGCGATCGCGTCGAGCGGGAAGCTGTGGGCGGTGGGCTGCGCGAGCCCGGCGGTGCGCACGGGCACGGTCTGCACGTCCAGCGGCTGGAGCGAGTCCTTGAGGACTTCGAGCAGACCCACGGCGGCGCGGACGACGATCTTCAACCCCTCTGCGATGGGGCTGCGGGCCGCAGCTGCTTCGAGGGTGCCGTGGTGGATGGCCAGGCGGAGCGCGGCTTCGTCCTGGGCGAAGCTGGAGCCGAGCAGGTAGGCCGCGACGGAGCGGTCCTCTTCTTCGTTCACGCGACCGGCGACCCAGCGATCCAGCAGCGAGTCGCCGCTGTCTTCGTCGACCAGTTCACGCCAGGTGATCTGCTTGGGGTCCTCGTTCATGGATCCGTCCGTTCGTGATCGCAGTGCACTCTTCGCGCTGTGCACCCTTCGGATGGCCGCGTCTCGCCGACCTTACAGCCGATCACTTCGTTTCCCCGGTGAAGGGGTCCTCCAGGCCTGTCTTGTTCCGCATGCAGTCCTTGAGGCGTTTGCGGATTCGGAACTTGCGGACGTTGATCGCGTTGGAGGTCAGGCCGAGAGGCTCGCCCGCTTCCTCGGCGCTCTTTCCGTCCACCTCGAGCGACTCGAAGAGCGTCTGATCGCGCTCGCTCAGCTGGCTCCAGCAGCTGCGGAAGGCCGTCATGAGCTCCCGGTCCGCGGCCTGGCGCTCCGGGTTGGCCCGCGGGTCGAAGGCGAGGGGCATGTCCGAGGTCGCGACCTCGCGCCGGGCCTTGCGCAGGTACTCCCAGACCGCGCGTTCGATGGTGCGGAAGAGGTAGGGCTGGGGCGCCTCGATGTAGCGCTCGGAGAACACACGCAGCGAGCGCTCGGCGGCGGAGGCGATGAGGTCGTCCCACTCCTCGGGCGCGAGGCGGTAGCGGTAGGCGAGCACCTTCGCGGACTTCGTCAGGTAGCCCTGGACGAGGTAGGCGGCGAGGGCGCCGTTGAGCTCGTGCTCCTCGATCCGGCCGCCCCAGATGGCGCCGAGGCGGTTGATGCACCAGCCCTCGAAGGACCGAACGACGTCGCGAGGGTGGGAGGACTGCTCGCCGGATTCGTCCGCGAAGCGTTCGACCCAGGAGAGGGGGAATCCGTGACGCCGACAGGCGGCCTGTGCAGCGGGGCGCCATGCCATCACCCGAGGGTAGCAGCGCCTGTCGGGCCCCGGTGCGCGCCGGTGACTATGATCGCGGCGCACCTGCGGGAGGGCTCTTGGCCGACTTCGAACTGCTGGTGAGGCCCGACCGGGATCGTCTCACCCTTCAGATCAGCGACCGGCATCGCGCGGTCGGCGGCGTGCCCGAGGCCACCGTGGAGGTCGATGTGCGCGCCGTGCGGCAGCGCGCGGCCCGGCTCGTGGAGCTCCAGAGCCGCATCTGCCGCGCCGGCGTCGTGCGCTCGGCCGAGCGGGATGCCTGGATCCAGCAGGCGCGGCTGCTGCACGATCTGCTGGTTCCTCCGTCGCTGAGGGGCTTTCTGCGCGGCGCGGTGGAGGGCTCGCTCTGGCTGCGGCTGCGGGGCTGGGCCATCGACCTGCCCTGGGAGTGGCTGCACGACGGCGAGGGGCCCTGGTTCGCGCGCTACGCCCTCGGCCGCGAGGTCCCCGTGCCGCCCGGCGCGAACTACATCGCGGCTCCCGCCCTCAAGAGCCCGGCGCACACGGTCGTCATCGGGGATCCGGCGGGGGACCTGCCGGCCGCACGCGCCGAGGTCGACGCCGTGCACCAGACGCTCCGCTCGGTGGGGCTGCGGCCGCGCACGCAAGCGGGCTCCATCCTGACCGACGACCTGCGCGTGATGTTGCGTGCGGCGGACATCCTGCACATCGCGGCCCACGTGGAGCCGCCGCCCGTCACGGTGGATCAGAGCACCGGGCCCGACGCGGGCGCCGGCATCCGCTGCGCCGACGGGCTGGTCGTGGCTGCGGATCTGCAGGCGATGGGCGGCGCCACTCCCTTCCCCGCGCTCGTGGTCCTCAATGGCTGCCGGAGCCGCTACATGGCCCCGGCGCTGCTGGCCTCGGGGGCGGGCATGGTGGTGGCGACGTCCACCGAGATTGGCGACCAGGTCGCGTCGGACGTGGCCGTGGCGCTCTACCGCGACCTCGCGCGTGGCACGTCGATCGGCCAGGCCCTGCGCGGCGCCCGATCTGCGGCGTCGAACCCGCTGCTGGCAGCCCCCTACCTGCTCTACGGCGACCCGGCCGGCGACCTCGTGGAGGCCTTTCCCGCCCAGAAGGGCATGGACGAGGCCCGCGAGGTCGAGGGGGTCGGGGCCTGGGTGGGCGTCTGCGTGCTGGACGACTCCACCAAGAGCGGCGAGGACGACGCCAGCGGCGAGCTCATGGCCAAGCTGGCCGAGGAGCTGGGGCGGCACGGCCTGGAGCCGGTGGTGGCCGGCCTGGACACGCTCGTCGCGCGCGTGGGCCTGGAGCGCTACGGCGACCGCTTCGGCGACGCGGCGCTGCAGATCGCGCGCGGGCTCATCGAGAGCGACTTCGGACACACGGTGGCGGGTTGGCAGGGGGACCGAAGCCTGAGCGTGGGCGTGGGCCTCTGCGGCGGAGGCCCCCGGGCTCGCGAGCGAACAGCCTGGCTGGCGTCGCAGGCGCGGCCGGGCGCGGCCCTGGCGGACGGTCGGCTCCGGGCCTTGTGTCGGGGGCGGGAGGCGCGTTGGGCGCGGCAGCCCGGGGCGCTGGAGGGGGACCGGCCGGTGTGGCGGGTCAGCTTCGACCACACCGATGCCCTGCCCGAGACCCGTCTGCTCGCCCGCGACGCCGCCCTGGCCTCGCTGGTGGAGGGCCTGGAGGACGCGGTCGAGTCGGGCACGCCCCAGCTGACCGTGTTGGTGGGGCCGGCGGGCATCGGCAAGACGGCCCTGCTGGAGACCTACGCCCGGCGGCTGGCGGAGCGGGCCGTGGCGGTGGTGCTCGGGGAAGCGGGCGTGCTGGGCGACTTCCGGGTGGATGGGACCGGGGGACGGGGCGGCTGCGTGCAGCGCATGGTCCTGGGTTCGATTCAGACGGACTCGACTGTCGGGGAGCAGACCTGGCAGCAGGCCGAGCTGCTGCGGCAGCACGAAGGCACGCTGGTCTGGATCATCGACGGCGCCCACGACCTGGATCCGGCCTTCGAGTCGGAGCTGACGGCGCTGCTCGATCAGCTCGACAAGGGCGCGCTGCACATCGTCGTCTCCCTGCGATCGGACAGCATCGAAGGCAAGGAGCGCGCGGAGCGGCTCGCGACCCGCGCGGCTTCGGGCCTGAGCCACCTCGCTCCGCTGCGGCCCGCTGACGCGCGGCAGCTGCTGCGCCAGCGCCTGGGTGTGGACTCGGTCCCCCTCGAGCTCGAGCCCCTGGTCGAGCAGGCGGGCGGCAACCCCCTGCTGCTGCTGGAGTCGCTGGAACAGCTGCGACGCGAGGGCGCCTTCCGCAAGCCGGGCCGCGGCCTGATCGTCGACCCCCTGCGCATGGAGGGCCGCAGCCCCGCGCCGCTGGAGGAGGCCCTGGTCGCCGCGCGCGTC
>JAJDAI010000016.1 GCA_029261955.1 Deltaproteobacteria bacterium
GTCGTTGCCTTCGTCATCCGAGGGCTCGGCCGGAGGCAGCTCGTCCCCTTCGGTCTCGTCCTCGGGCGCGCCTTCGCCGTCCACCTCAAACTCGCCGTCGGGCGTGATCAGGACTCCGCCTTCGCCCTCGTCCATGGCTCGGAGGAGCTCGGGATCGGCCTCGGGCTCCTTCGCGGGGGCCTGGTCGAATCGCAGCATCACCTCGCGGGGGCGGGGCGGCCGGTCGCGGTAGACCGAGGGGGTGTCGGGCAGGTTCATGGAGTAGCGAACCAGCTCGTTGAGCTCCTCGAGCTGCTCCTGCGGGGTCTTGCCGTAGAAGCGGCGCATGAACTCCTGCCGCTGCAGCATCTTGATTCGGTAGACCTCCTGCAGGTCCTCGGGGCCGTCGATGACGTGCGGCGTGAGGAAGATGAGCAGGTTGGTCTTCCGCTTCGTCTTGCGCTTGTTGCGGAAGAGCGCGCCGAGCAGCGGGATGTCGCCCAGGATCGGGATCTTGGACTCGGACTCCGTCTCGACCTCCTGCATCAGGCCGCCGATGACGATGGTCTGGTTGGAGCGCACCGAGACCGAGGTCTCAGCCGAGCGCTTGGTCGTGGTCGGGCCGCCGCTGCTGGCGTCGCTGGCGGAGCCCTCCTTGACCTCGGAGATCTCCTGGTAGACGTCCATCATCACCCAGTCGCTCTCGTTGATCTGGGGGGTGATGCGCAGGATGATCCCGACGTCCTCGCGGGTGAAGCTGATCGACGGCAGGCCGCCGAAGGCCCCCGCGGCGCCGCCCGCGAGCCCCGAGAGCGCGCTGGAGATGCCGCCCGTCGGGAAGGGCACCGTCTCGCCGATCTCGATGGTCGCTTCCTGGTTGTCCAGGGTCAGGATGTTCGGGCTGGAGAGCACGTTGGTGCTGTTGTCTTCCTGCAGGAAGCGCATCACCACACCGAAGGCCGGGATCTCCAGGCCGCCCGAGCCGTCCGGCGTGGGCAGCGGCACGGTGATGGACTCACCGAAGATGCCCATGCCCAGGCCCGCGAGCAGCGAGCCGTCGAGCAGGCCCGCCGCGGGGCTCAGCGAGGTGCCGCCGCGCGCGGCCAGGATGCTGGCGCTGGTGGAGTCACCGGAGAGCACGCCGCCGCCGTGCCAGGACACGCCGTTGTCGTTCACCCGCTGGTCGCTGACCTCCATGATCACCGTCTCGACGAACACCTGCTTGCGCGGGATGTCGAGCAGGCCGACCACCTTGCGAAGCCGCGCGTAGTCGTCGCGGCTGGCCGTCACCACCAGCGAGTTGGTGGGCATGTCGTGGGTGAGCCGGACCTCGCCCTCGAAGTTGCCGCCCGCGTCCCCGCCGCCGCCGCCGCCGCCGCTCGCCGCCGGGGCCGCTCGCCGGCTGGCTGCGCTGCTGCTGCTGCTGTTGCTGCCACCGCGGCGCGACTGCGAAGCCTGCTGCGCGCGCTGGTTGCTCTGCTGCACGAGGCTGTTGAGCGTCGCCGACAGCTCCTCGGCCTTGGCGTGCTCGAGGTAGATGACGTGGATGTCACCCTGCGCGAAGGGGTCGGTGTTCTGGTCGATTCGCGCGACGAGGTCCCGGACCTCGATCAGCGACTTCTCGGTCGCCAGCACGATGATCGAGTTCATGCGCTCGTCCGCGATCATCTTGCCGATGAAGCTCTCCGCGTTGCCCACGGACGAGGTCGAGCCCGAGGCCGACGCCTTGGCCTTCTTGCTTCTGCTCTTGCGCTTGCTGGCGCGCGACTTGGACGAGCTCTTGGCCTTGCTGTTGCTCTGCGCGGTGCCGTCCTCGCCGTAGATCTCCTTGATGATCTCGACGACGCGCGAGGCCTCGGCGAACTCGATCTGGATGACCTCGAGCTTCTGCTTCGGGGCGGAGATGTCGAGCTCGGTGATCAGCTCGAGGATGCGCGAGATGTTGTTGGCGGAGTCCGTGAGGATCAGGGTGTTGGTCGGCGCGTAGGCCACCATCTCGCCCGCGCCGCTGACCCACTTGCCCACGACGGTGCTCACCTCCTCGGCGGAGATGTTGTTCAGCGTGATGAGGCGGGTGATGAGCGCCGAGGTGTTCGGCGTGTAGTTGCCCTTGTAGAGCTTCAGCGGCTCGCTGCGCGCGTCCCCGGCCGGGAGGATCCGGGTGATCAGCGGATCACCCTTCTTCCAGCGCGGTCGGGGGTAGCCCGCTGCGCCGTAGCCGTCGTCCGAGCTCCTGTAGGTGGCCTCGACGACCGTGGCGTAGCCGTTGGCGTCGAGGATCGCGAGGAAGACCTCATACGCGTCGATCATCGACACCGCGAGCGGCGCGTGCACCGTGATCTTGCCGCTGATCTTGGGGTCGATCAGGAAGTTGCGGCCGGTCTTGCGGCTGAAGTCCTTGATGACGTCTTTGATGTCGACGTTGTCGTAGTCGATGTTGATCTTCACGTCGGACGGGATGGGCTGGATCGGCTTGCGCCTCTGCGCCGCATCCTCGCCGTCGCCGGTGGAGACCTCGGAGTCGCCGTCGCCCTGCCAGGGCTCGTCGGTGGGCTCGCCTTCGGCCTTGCTCGAGCCGCTGGAGCTGCCCGAGTCGTCCGACGCGCTGCCGCTGGCGTCGCTCGACGAGCCGCCGACACCGGCGGCCTTGCGGCCGTCAGCCAGGCCCGCGGCGGGCCCGATGGTGGGACGCGGAGAGGCCAGCGCGCGCACCTTCTCGCGTGCCTTGCGCCGGTCGGCGTCCTCCTTGCCCTCTTCGCCCGCCTGGGCCTGGCCGTCGTCGTCTTCGGCCAGCGCCGGGCTGGCGCAGAGCAGGGTGAAGCCCAGAAGAATCAGCAGTCGCTTCGTCATTGAACGTTGTACTCCAGCGTCACGGGCGAGCCGTTCCGCAGGATCTCCAGCTGGAAGTTCTTGTCGCTCTGGAGCTTCGAGTAGATCTCGAGGGCCTTCTCGGTGTTGGACAGGTCGAACCCGTTGACCGAGGTGAGCACGTCGTTGTTCTTGAGGCCCATCTTGCGAAGGGCGGAGTTGCGGCGGATGGAGAAGACCTTGAATCCGTTGGTCTGTCCGTCGCTGAAGTTGGGCACGACCCGCGCTTCGCGGGCCATCTTGTCGAGGTTCGCCAGGGCGTAATCGATCTCGCCCTGCTCGACGCAGTACTTGTTCTCGCCACAGTCCTTGATGCCGTCCCAGGTGTGGCGCCCCTTGCGAGCCGGCTTCTTCTTCTTGTCGTCGTCCGACTTCGCCGAGACCTTGCGGGCCTTCGACTTCTTCTCGCCGCCCACCTCGACGTACTCCTCCTGACCGCCGCGGTTCACGTGGATGCGGGCGGGCCGGTGGAGGCCGTTGGCGTCGAGCCAGGGGCCGAAGATGTCGGTGATCTTCGCGTCGAGGATCTCCTCGCCGATCTGGAAGGCCTCGGCCGCGTCGGTCTGCACGGCGATGAAGGCCGTGGACCACTGCACCGGCTCCGTGGGCGAGGTGGAGACCAGCACGACGTCCAGCTCCGACTTCTGGACCTCGGTGCCGGTGGGGCCGACCTCCACGAGGTCCTGCGGGTTCGCCGCGGAGTTGAAGAGGTTGCGGTCGACGATGGGCCGTCGGAAGAAGTCGAGACGCTTCGGGCCGGACGATGACGACTTGCGCTCGGGGTCCGCCGTCGCGACGGCGTCGCCGTCGGAGGAGGTGTCGGGCGCATCGGCCACCGCAGCGGCAGCAGGCTTCTGACCGGCCTTGACCGCCGCGAGGCGGGCCGGATCAACCTGGAGCAGCTTCGCGAAGCCGAAGTTGGCGAGCATCGCGAAGCCGAACGCCAAGACCGCAAGGACGGCCAGGATGCGAATGGGACGGGGTTCGCGATCGAGCATGACGATCGCATCAAATGGCAAGATCCGTGCCGGGGTTTCCGCCGAGGGCCTCGGGGCGGAATCGGTCAACGATTCGTTGGCAGATCGTCGCATGCCGCGCTGGAGCCGTCATTCGGGGGGTCCGGGACAAAGTGGCAAGCGGTCCCCGAGCAGCCGGACGCAGGTGACAAATTGTCACCCGCCGGGCCGATCCGGTCCCTGGTCCGCTCGCAGGCGTTCTGGCACCTTGAGCTCCGCCTTTTCGGGAGCTTCGATGAACCTGCTGCGCCTCTTCCCTGCCCTTCTGGGCTTGCTCTTCCTGATGCCCCTCACCGGCTGCCCCACCGAGCCCGGCGGCGGCGACGACGACGACAGCGCGGACGACGACGACGCCACCGCAGACGACGACGACGTGACGGCGGACGACGACGACGCCACCGCAGACGACGACGACGCGACAGCGGACGACGACGACGCGACAGCGGACGACGACGACGCGTCGGCGGACGACGACGACGACGACGCGACAGCCGATGACGACGACGCGACGGCGGACGACGACGACAGCGCCGACGATGACGACGCGACAGCGGACGACGACGACAGCGCCGACGACGACGACGCGACAGCGGACGACGACGACGCGACAGCAGACGATGACGACGCGACAGCAGACGACGACGACGCGACAGCAGACGACGACGACGCGACCGCGGACGACGACGACGCAACCGCAGACGACGACGACGCAACCGCGGACGACGACGACGCGACCGCGGACGACGACGACGCGACCGCAGACGACGACGACGCGACAGCGGACGACGACGACGCAACCGCGGACGACGACGACGCGACCGCGGACGACGACGACGCGACCACGTCGGATCCCTTCGCGAGCGGCGACCTGGTCATCACCGAGTTCCTGAAGAACCCGGGCAACGACGACGAGCTCCACGAGTGGGTCGAGGTCTACAACCCCACCGGCTCCGACATCGACCTGGACGGCTGGACCATCCAGGACCACGGCACCGACAGCCACACCATCAGCGGCTCGGTCATCGCCCCCACCGGCGGCTACGTCGTGCTCGGCGAGACCACGGACGCCGGCCTCAACGGCGGCGTCGCGGTCGCCTACGCCTACGGCAACACCGGCCTCACCCTGGGCAACGGCACCGACGAGATCGAGCTCCTCTCACCCCTGGGCACCGTCATCGACCTCGTCATCTACAACGACGTCGACTTCCCGGACAGCGTGGGCGTCGCCGCCCAGCTGCACCCCGCCACGCTGAACGCCACCGACAACAACCTCGGGGTCAACTGGTGCGACAGCGGCGCGGCGCCCTGGGCGCCCGACTCGGACCGGGGCACGCCCGGCGCCGACAACACCGACTGCGACTGCGCGGACGGTGACCTCGACGGCATCTGCGACGTGCTCGACCTCTGCTTCGGCGACAACGCCACGGGCGACGCGGACGGCGACGGCGTCTGCGACGACTCGGACCAGTGCGAGAACTTCGACGACAGCATCGACGGCGACAGCGACGGGCTGCCCGACGACTGCGACAGCTGCCCCACCAACGCCGCCAACACCTGCGCCTTCTTCTGCATCAACCCCTACGCCGACACGGTGCTCCAGGTGGATGTCGAGGCCCTGACGGTCAGCGTGCCCCTCACCATGACGCTCGACGGCGGCGCGGTGAGCGGCATGAACGCCGCCGTCTTCCACCCGTTCACGGGGGTCATCTACGCCATCGTGGACGACGGTGTGGACCGCCACCTGGCGACGCTGGGCGACCCGTCGACCTTCGACTTCGCGAGCATCGCGCCCCTCTCCCAGAAGATCTCGAGCCTCGCGTTTGACGAGCTGGGCATCCTCTACGGGGTCTCCGGCGACGGCAGCGCGCCCTCCGAGGTGCTCTACGAGGTCGACCTGGCCACCGCGGCGCTGACCCTCATCACCGCGCTCGGCAACGGCAACGACGGAGAGGTCATCGCCTTCAACCCGCTGGACGGGCTGCTCTACCACTGGTCGGGCCGCGCCTCGGGCATCTACGAGACCATCGACCCGGCCACCGGCCTCGTCGGCACGCTGCTCACCTCCACAGTCCTGGACGAAGAGATCTCGGCGGCGGCCTTCGACCCCTCGGTCGACGAATTCCTGACCGTCGACATCGACGACGAGCTCGTGCACTACGCCGCGGACGGCACCCAGACCGCGCTCGGCCCGCTGCCCGCCACCGACCTCGCGGGCGGCGACGTCCAGTGCCGCAGCATCCTCTTCATCCCCTGAACAATTGGGGTCAGACCCCTCTTGTTCAGACCCCCGCGATCAGCTCCTCGGTCCAGGTCCAGAGCCGCGCGGCCGCCTCGGCGTCCCGCGCCGGACCGCTCGGCGTCTTCGGCTTGCTCCGCGCGAAGTAGCCCCCGTTGGGCAGGCTCGCCAGATCCGCCGTCGCGCAGTGCAGCGAGCTGCGCGCGCCCTTCGCGGGCGTGATCAAGAAGGGCTTCGCCGCCTGGAAGACCCAGCGGAACCAGCCGCTCGCGCCACCCGTGAAGTTCGACGCCACGCCGCCCGGATGGACCGAGTACGAGCTCACGCCCGTCCCCTCCAGCCGCCGCGCCAGCTCGCTCGCGAACATCAGGTTCGCCAGCTTGCTCTCGCAGTAGGCCGCCAGCCCCGAGTAGCTGCGCCGCTCGTACATCAGGTCGTCCCACACGAGGCCCCGGGCCGCCATGCGGTGCCCCTCGGAGCTCAGCGTCACCACCCGCGACGGGGCCGAGGCCTTCAGCGTGTCCAGCAGCAGGTCCGTCAGCAGGAAGTGGCCGACGTGGTTGATGCCCAGGCTCCCCTCGAAGCCCTCCTCGGTCGTGATCCGCTCGCTGAGCAGCAGGCCCGCGTTGTTGATCAGGA
>JAJDAI010000151.1 GCA_029261955.1 Deltaproteobacteria bacterium
TCACCGGCGGCGCCGGCTTCGTGGGCTCCTGGCTCGTTCGCGCGCTCGTGGGGCGCGGGCAGCGCGTCGTGATCTTCGACGACCTGAGCCGGGTGGGGTCCTCGGATCGGCTGGAGGCTCTGCAAAGGCTGGACGGCGTCCAGTTCCAGGGCGGGGACATCGTCAACGCGGCCGAGGTCGAGGCCCTCTTCGCGCTCGGCCCCTTCCGCGCCGTCTACCACCTCGCCGCGCAGGTGGCCGACACCTGGTCGATGCAGGACCCCCGCCGCGACTTCGAGGTCAACGCGCTCGGCTCCTTCAACGTCATCGACGCCGTGCGCCGCCACTGCCCGAAGGCCCGCACCGTCTACATGAGCTCCAACAAGGTCTACGGCGGCCTCGACGACCTCGGCTGGATCGAGGACGGCGATCGCCTCGCCCTGGACGGGCTGCCCGCAGGCGTCGGCGCCGATCGCCCCCTGGACCCCGCCACGCCCTACGGCGTCAGCAAGGCCTGCGGCGAGGGCTACTTCAAGGACTCCGCCCACACCTACGGCATGGAGTCGGTCGTGCTGCGCGCGTCCTGCATCTACGGCCCGCGCCAGAGCCAGCAGGAGGATCAGGGTTGGGTCGCCTGGTTCGCGAAGGCGGTCAGCTCGGGCCTGCCCCTGCGCATCTTCGGGGACGGCAAGACCACCCGCGACATGCTCTTCGTGAGCGACCTCGTGGACCTGTATCTGAAGATCCTGGATGGGCCCCCGGCCCCGGGGATCGTGCTCAACGTCGGCGGCGGCCCCGAGTCCGCGCGCAGCCTGGTCGAGGTCATCCGCGAGCTGGAGCGCCTGAGCAGGCGGGAGGCGCAGGTCTCCTTCGAGGACGAGCGCCCCAACGACCAGAAGGTCTTCATCACCGACTGCAGCAAGGCCGAGGCGATCTACGGCTGGCGGCCCACGACGCGCCCCGACGACGGGCTGCGGCAGCTGCTGGGGCTCGACGGCTGAGGACCCGTGCGGTGCTCTAGGATGCGCCCATGACCACGGACTTCCGCCTGCTCGACGCCTTCCTGCCGGATCCGCAGACGCTCTCGCAGCTCGTCCGCGCTTCGGGCCCCTACCGCCTCTACGTGCAGGCCCCCATCGCGAGCGGGCTCGGCGTCGGCTTGACCCGTCGGCACGACGCCGCGCTGGCCTGGGTGATGCGGCAGGTGGCGGCGGGCTCGGTGGAGGCCATGGACGTGCAGGCGGCCCGCACGAACCTGTTTCGCGGGACCTGGCTGGAGCGGGGCACGGGGCAGGGGATCGATTGCGATGACGTGATCGATCACGAGGGCCTGGCCGCGGCCGCGAAGGACCTGCTTGGCATGTCGGTCGTCGAGCCCTACATGCTCTACGCGAACCTGCTGCTGCCCGGCCAGGAGCTGCCGGTGCACCACGACACGCCCGAGTTCGTGGGCCTGGACAAGACCAACACCCCCGAGTGGTTCCTCGTGGTCTGCGGGCGCTCGGGGCTCTTCGAGCGCAGCCGCATCCGGGTCGCCTCGGCCGTCGTCTTCATCGAGGGGAACGGCGACCTGATCGTCTACCCCGATGGCATCGACGCGGCGCCGTCTGGCGTTCCTCCCCGCGCCAACTCGGCCATCGTGCTCGACGCCGACGAGCTGGTGCACGGCGTCGCGCGGGTCGGCGGGGTGGACGCGCCGGCGCCGCCGGTGGAGATCGGCATGCAGCTCGGCTGGGAAGACACCTGGGTGCTGCGCAAGGGCGAGGACGAGGTCGCGCGCTACGCCAGCGGCGACGTGCGCCTGTCGCTGCAGTGGAAGGCCTATGTGTTTGCGGATGAGGCGGAGCGCCAGCGGGTGCGGGGCTCGGTCCTGGACTTCGACGTGGCGGTGGCTCGGCTCGTCCGGGAGCTGCGCGACCGCGGTCGCATCCCGGGGGACGTGCCCGACGAGGTCGACCTGGCGCTGCTGATGATGGAGGAGTTCATCAAGCTGCCGTCGAGCTGATGTCCTCACGATAGATCACGATATCCACAGATAAGAAGCTGCCGGCCGCCGCATCGAAAGCCCAATGATTCCGGGCCTCATCGCTCCTGGCACGCCCCCTGCTCTCTCAGCTCCCGAACCGAACCGGAGAGAGACGATGACCGACGAGAGCACCCCCTACCGCGTCCTGCACGAAGGCACCGGAAGCCCGGTGAAGGCCTGGGTCCACGGCGTGCCCCTCGAGCCCCAGGCCGAGCGGCAGCTGCTGAACGTCGCGCAGATGCCCTTCATCCACAAGTGGGTCGCGGCCATGCCGGACGTGCACCTCGGCAAGGGCGCGACGATCGGCTCGGTCATCCCGACCCACAAGGCGATCATCCCGGCTGCGGTCGGCGTGGACCTGGGCTGCGGGATGATGGCGAGCCGCCTGAGCCTGTGCGCTTCGGACCTCCCGGACTCGCTGTCGGCCATCCGCTCGGCCATCGAGGCCGCCGTGCCGCACGGCCGCACGAACCGGCGCAGCGGGCGCAAGCAGCAGGGCGGGCGCGACAAGGGCTCCTGGGGCAACGTCCCAGACCCCGTCCTGGCCGAGTGGGCGAACCTGGCGGAGGAGTTCGAGCAGATCTGCGAGGTGACCCCCGCGATCAAGAACTCCAACAGCGTCGTGCACCTCGGAACGCTCGGCACGGGCAACCACTTCATCGAGCTCTGCCTGGATGAGGAGCAGCGCGTCTGGGTGATGCTGCACAGCGGCTCGCGCGGCGTCGG
>JAJDAI010000152.1 GCA_029261955.1 Deltaproteobacteria bacterium
GAGGAGCCCCATGAACATCGTCATCCGCTACACCGTCGCCCCCGACGACCTGGACACCAACATCGCCGAGGCCGCCGCCTTCTGCGCCGCCGTCAAGGCCGCGGGCGACCCCGAGGGCCGCTACACGTCCTACCGCCTGGGCGACTCCTGCAACTTCGTGCACATCGGCTGGTTCAAGGACGTCGCCGCCAAGGACCGCTTCCAGGCGCTGCCCGTCTTCGCCCCCTTCGCCGAGGGCCTCAAGAAGCGCGCCGGGGACACCCTGGACTTCAACGTCGCCTCGGTCGCCGGCTCCACCTGGCTCTGAATGAAAGCCCCGGTGTCTGACACCGCGTCTTCCAGATGAAAGACGCGGTGTCAGACACCGGATCTTTCACGGCGATTGGGGCCCGGATCGCTGCAATGCGGCCGGGGCGCCGTGCGTAGACTCCTCCGACCGCACCGCTGTGCGAACACCTGCCTCGTCTTGGGGAACTTGCATGGACGCATTCGTCTGGTTCTGGCTCATCCTGGGCGCGGTTCTGCTCGTCGCAGAGTTCGTGGTCCCGGGCATGGTCCTCGTCTTCTTGGGGATGGGGGCCTGGGCGGTCGCCGCGCTCGTCTCCGGCGGCATCGTCGACGACACGCTCCCGGCCTTCTCGGCCTGGTTCGGCATCTCGCTGGTCTTCGTCGTCACGCTGAGGCGCTTCGCGCAGCGGCTGTTCCCGGCCGAGACCTCGATGAAGCAGGTCGACGAGGACCGCGAATACGAAGACACCCTCGTCGACGTGGTCACCGCCATCACCGCGGACAACAGCGACGGACGCGTGCGCATGCAAGGCACCACGTGGGCCGCCCGCGCACTGGACGAGCCGATCGCCGCGGGAGGGCGGGCGAAGCTGCTGTACCGCGAGAACCTCGTGTGGATCGTCTCCCCGGTCTCACTGTTGGAGAAGCCTGAATGACCCCCATCACCATCCTGTTCCTGATCACCCTGACGGTGGTGTGGAAGACGTTCGTCGTCGTCCCCCAGCGCCAGGCCACCGTGCAGGAGCGCCTCGGCAAGTTCGCAGGCGTGCTCGAGCCCGGCTTCCACTTCCTGATCCCCTTCGTGGACCGCATCCGCTACCGCCACGAGATGCGGGAGCAGGTGCTCGATGTCCCGTCCCAGATCTGCATCACCAAGGACAACATCCAGGTGGAGGTCGACGGCCTCGTCTACCTGCGGGTCATCGACGCGCGCCGCGCCAGCTACGGCATCGGCAACTACCGCGTCGCCAGCATCAACCTCTGCCAGACGACGATGCGCAGCGAGGTCGGCAAGCTCGAGCTCGGGCAGATCTTCAGCGAGCGCGAGCAGCTGAACACGAACATCGTGCGCGAGGTCGACAAGGCGTCCGACCCCTGGGGCATCAAGGTCCTGCGCTACGAGATCAAGAACATCACGCCCTCGGCGCAGGTGGTTCACACCCTCGAGAAGCAGATGGAGGCCGAGCGCAGCAAGCGCGCCGAGGTCACCCTCGCGACCGCCGAGAAGGAGTCGACCATCAAGCTCTCCGAGGGTGAGCGCCAGGCCGACATCAACCTGAGCCAGGGCGAGCGGCAGCGCCGCATCAACCTCGCCCAGGGCCGCGCCCGGGAGATCGAGCTGCTCTCCGAGGCGACCGCCTACTCCATCCGCCGCGTGGCCGAGGCCATCGGCAAGCCCGGCGGCAGCGACGCCGTGAAGATGCAGATCGTCGAGCAGTTCATCGACGAGCTCGGCGGCATCCTGGGCGACGCCAACGTCTCCGTCGTCCCGGCGGAGCTCGCCAACATCCAGGGCGTCTTCGAGGGCATCACGAGAACCAGCTCCGTGATTGGGGGTCGACGATGACCGTCCTTGGCGTTGGCCTCGCCGGCCTGTTCAACACCACGGTCTGGGGCTTCTTCGTCCTGGTCCTGATCGTCCAGTTCATGCGCTCCATCCGCCTCGTGCCCAACAAGAAGGCCTACCTGGTCGAGCGCCTGGGCAAGTACCGCAACACGCTGGGCCCGGGCTTCCACGCCCTGCTGCCCTTCGTCGACAAGGTCTCCGACATCGTCGACCTGCGCGAGGAGACCATCGACGTGCCGCCCCAGGAGTGCTTCACGCGCGACGAGGTCGGCGTGCAGGTGGACGGCGTGCTCTACATCTCGGTGCAGGAGCCGGAGAAGGCGATCTACGGAATCACCGACTACCGCTTCGCCGCCGTGCAGCTGGCGCAGACGACGACCCGCTCGGTCATCGGCACCATCGACCTGGACCGCTCCTTCGAAGAGCGCGACCTCATCTCGAGCAAGGTGGTCGAGGAGCTCGCCTCCGCCGGCCAGGCCTGGGGCATCCAGGTGCACCGCTACGAGATCCGCAACATCGCCCCGCCCGTCTCGGTGCGGGACGCCATGGAGCGGCAGGTCACCGCCGAGCGGAACAAGAAGGCGATCCTCTCGCGCGCCGAAGGCGACCGGGAGTCCCGCATCAACAAGTCCGAAGGCGACATGGTCGAGATGATCAACCAGTCCGTGGGCGCGATGCAGCGCCAGATCAACCAGGCCGACGGCCGCGCCGCCGAGGTGCGGGCCCTGGCCGACG
The DNA here is from genome assembly GCA_029261955.1 of Deltaproteobacteria bacterium. Taxonomy (GTDB): domain Bacteria; phylum Myxococcota_A; class UBA796; order UBA9615; family UBA9615; genus CALCXL01. The sequence goes on from JAJDAI010000152.1 coordinate 2,591, forward strand.
CGACGGCGCAGTCCATCGAGCGGATCGCCGAAGCGCTGACCATGCCGGGCGGCCCCGACGCCGTGCGGCTCCAGCTGACCGAGCGCTACCTCAGCCAGCTCAAGCAGCTGCGCACGCCGGACACGAAGATCCTGCTGCCGGCCGACCTGATGAACCTCGAAGGCCTGCTGGAGTCGGTGGGGCTGGGGGAGCCGAAGAAGTAGCTACCAGTAGAGCTCGAGGACCTCGGAGACCTCGTAGCCGTCGCCCTCGATGAACCCGGTTTCGCCGGAGAAGCCCGAGCTGTTGACGGAGCCGGTGTTCGAGAACATCGACTCGCCCCACGCCGCGTTGTCGACCGAGTACCACATCACCGTCCCGTTGCTGCTGAAGCCGTAGAACTGGTCGGTGATGTCCCCGATCTCGTTGGCGCAGTTGGACGAGACGACCTCGTAGGTGACGGCGACGAGGTAGTCGCAGTTCGGGCAGCCGCCGGGGACCGACAGACCCGGGTCGACGGCGTCGAACTCGACCTCGCAGTCCACCGCGCCCTTGGATTCCAGGTCAGGCCCGAAGTCCACCTCGGTGTAGCGGTAGCCGCCGCTGAGCTGCTCCTGATCGCTGCTGGGGGTGTCGTCGTCGTCGCCCGGCGTGTCGTCGTCGTCGCCTTGCGTGGCGTCGTCGTCGTCGTTCTGCGAGGTCGCGTCGTCGTCGTCGAAGCTGTCGTCGTCGTCGTCGTCCATCCCGCTGTCGTCGTCGTCGCTGCCGCCACCACCGCCACTTCGGCGGGTGCTGCAGGCAGTCAGGGTCAGGGCGAGGCCGAGCAGAAGCAGAAGCTGAATGCGTGCGATCACGGGGTACTCCGGGGTGTCCAGAGCTCCTACCTAGCATGGCCCCGATCGATCTCGCCGGGCACTCGACGCCGGCCCCACGCCGATCTGGGAGCCATACGGACCGGAGCGGCGGGCTCCGGATCGCTGGCTGCGGTCAGCGCGCGACCGATACGCTTCTCGGCGGAGAGCAAGACTTGGGATCAGCTCACACACCAGGCCGCGGGCACGTCATGACGCTGCTCGAACGCATCAGCGGCGATCGCCGGGGCGACGATCGCTTCCGGGCGCATGTGCTCGTGGCGGCGGCTGCGATGTGCCTGGTCCTCGGTCCGATCTGCGCCGCGGCCTACCACCAGGCGACCGGCTCGGTCCCCCTCGTCCTCACGGGCCTGCTCTGGGTCCCGGCCGCCATCGCGATGATCGAGGCCGTGCGCCGCGGCGTCGCGATTCGCCACATTGGGGCCGCGGCGGGCCTCGTCTTCTACGCCACGCTGCTGGTGTTCCGCAGCGAGAGCGGGGGCGCCGACTCACCGGCGGTGGCCGGCATCGCCGCGATCCCCCTGGTGCTCGGCTTCTTCTGCGGGGCGCGCTGGGCCTCGGTCGGCACGGCCCTGGCCCTGCTTGAGCTCGTGGGCTACGCCGCGCTCCAGTGGCCCTTTCCCGAGGGCAGCCGCGCGCTGATGCAGACGGTGGTCGCGGTCGACCTCTCGCTCGGCGTGCTCGGGCTGGGCTGGATCTACGAGGTGAGTCGGGCGCGCTCCGACGCCGAGCTCGACGAGGCCACCCGGCTCGTGCGGCACGGGGATCGCCTGGCCACCGCCGGCCGCCTCGCCGCCGGTGTCGCCCACGAGATCAACAACCCGCTCCAGGGCGTCATGGGTGCCTCGCACTTCCTGCGGGAGGACCTCGAGGAGCTCGGGCACGACGGGCGGGACGTGCAGCAGCTGCTCGCCTACGTCGACCAGATCGAAGCCGGCACCGACCGGGCGGTTCGCGTGGTCGGCGGCCTGGCTGCCTACGCCGGCAAGGAGATGCCGGTGCTCGCCCCCATGAACGCGGCGGTGGCGGTGCACGGCGCGGCGGAGCTCGCCCGCTACGTGATGCGCGCCCGGGGGATCGAGCTGAAGCTGGAGCTGGAGGAGGAGCTGCCGCTGCACGGCGCCCGCGATCAGCTGGAGCAGGTGGTCGTGAACCTGCTGCTCAACGCCGCGGACGCCTCCACCGAGGGCGGCACGGTGACCCTGAGCGCGGCACCCGCCGAGGGGACCATCCGGCTCGCGGTGCGGGACGACGGCGCCGGCCTCGACGAGGCCACCAAACGGCGGGTCTTCGAGCCCTTCTTCACCACCAAGCCGCCCGACCGCGGCTCGGGCCTGGGCCTGGCCATCTGCCAGAGCATCATCACGGCCCACGGCGGCCACATCGAGCTGGACAGCGCGCCGAACCAGGGCGCCTGCTTCACCGTCGTGCTCCCCGCACAGGCGGTCTGAGCCGGTAGGGACCCGCGGGCGGGTGGTGGCGCTGTGAGGCCCGGATCGGGCATCCTCTCGCCGGGAGAACCCGGGACTCGAGGGAGGAATGCGGCTCCAGTACGCCTTTTCGCAGCTGTCCGCCTGGGCGGACTCCGGCCGCGCCGCCGACCCGGCGGTGGACGCGTCGATCCGCGCCACCGAGATCGACGATCTGGGCCGCAAGGCCTTTCTGTCCGGGCGCGAAGCCCTGGGGGAGGTCATCGGCGAGCTGAAGCCGGACACCCTGGACGAGCTGCAGCTCGACAAGTTCGTGGTGCGCTCGCTCGCGATCGTCGTCGCGGTCTGGGAGCGGGGGCTGACCGGGCCCGGGACGGCCCACGGCACCGCGCACCACCGGGCGCTGGTGGCCGAGATGAAGGCCTTCGCGGCCTGGCTGGGCGCGC
>JAJDAI010000153.1 GCA_029261955.1 Deltaproteobacteria bacterium
ATGTTTTCTGCCTTCCAGCACTTCGTGCACGTCGTGGACGCCGGCACCTTCACCGAAGCCGCCCGGCGCTCCTTCATCACCCAGCCCGCGTTGAGCGCGTCCATCCGCAAGCTGGAGGAGCAGCTGGGCGCGAGGCTGCTGGACCGGGGCCGCCAGGGCGCGAGCCCGACCGCAGCTGGCCTGGCGCTCCTTCCGAAGGCCCGACTCGCGCTCACCGCGGTGGCGGACGGCCGGCGCGCGGTGGAGGAGATCGCCGGCCTCCGTGCGGGCGAGGTCCGCCTGGGCGCGGGCCCCACCGCCTGCACCTACCTGCTGCCGGACACGCTGTCGGCCTACCGGGCGGCGCACCCTGGGGTCCGCTTCTTCCTGAAGGAGGCGCACACCCCGGTGGTCTGGGACGCGCTCGGCCGCGGTGAGCTGGACCTGGGCCTCGTCACCGGCACGACCGTGCCCCAGGGCGCCGGCTGGTGGACAGCGGAGCCCTGCATCGACGACGAGCTGGTCGTCATACGCGGGCCCGATCCCGAGGTGCAGGGCTGGATCTGCTTCCCGCCCGGCTCCGCCCTGCGGGGGCTGCTCGACGAGGCCTTCGACCGGCCCGACGTGGTCATGGAGCTGGGCTCCATCGCCGCAATCAAGGGCAACGTGCGCGCCGGGGTGGGCCGGGCGCTGGTCTCGCGCAGCGCCGTGGTCCGAGACCTCGAGGACGGCACCCTGGTGCTGGAGCCGGACCCCCGCACGCCGATCCGGCGGACGCTCTACCTGGTGCACCGGGGCGTGGACAAGCTGCCCCCCGCCGCCGCGAAGCTGCGCACCCTGCTGCTGGCGCAGCGGGGTCAGGCGTAGCGCAGGTACTTCAGGCGCGTCGCGTCGAAGTCCGCGCGTTCGGCGTCCCAGCGGGCCTGGATGTCCCGCAGCGGCACGTCCTGCTCGACCTCGTTCCGCAGGGCGTCGGTGCCGCCGAGCAGGTCGATGGCGATCGGCTCCTCGACGAACTCGTAGATCTCGGTGCGCCACTGCGCCTGCTCGGGCCAGAGCTGCCAGGCCGCCTGGAGCAGCGCGGTCGCGACGGCGACGGAGCGGAAGGTGCGGGGGTCGGTGATGTGCACCTGGACGCCGCCGCAGGGCTGGTTGCCGTGCTTGTGGAAGGTCGGCAGGAAGGTGAGCGGGCGCAGCGCGAAGCCGGTCTCGCCCGCGGCCTCCAGGCGTTCCGTCGCGCCGCGGGCCCAATCGGGGCCGTGCACGAAGGGCGCGCCGACGATCTCGAAGGGGCGCGTGCAGCCGCGGCCCTCCGACAGCAGCGTGCCCTCGAAGAAGCACATGCCGGGGTAGACCAGCGCGGTGTCCGGGGTCGGCATGTTCGGCGAGGGCTGCACCCAGGGCAGGCCCGTCTCACCGAAGGGCATCGAGCGGGTCCAGCCGAGCATCTCGACCACCGTGACATCGCAGGCGATCCCGCACTCGTCGCGGAAGAAGCAGGCGAGCTCGCCAGCGGTCATGCCGTGGCGGTTCGGCAGCGGGAAGCGGCCCACGAAGGAGCGGTAGCCGTCCTGGACGATGTTCCCCTCCACCACGTCGCCGCCGATGGGGTTGGGCCGGTCGCAGACGATCACGGGCACGCCGGCCCGGCCGGCGACCTCCATCGCGTGGGCCATCGTGTAGACGTAGGTGTAGTAGCGCGCGCCCACGTCCTGGATGTCGAAGACGAGCACGTCGAGGTCAGCGACCTCGTGCTCGGGCGGCCAGAGCGAGGACTCTTCGCTGCCGTAGAGCGAGATGACCCGCAGGCCCGTGATCGCGTCCCGCGAGTCTCCGTCCACCGAGATCATGTCCTGCGCGTCGCCGCGCAGGCCGTGCTCGGGGCCGAAGAGCCGGACCAGCTCGAAGTCCTCGGCCTCCGCGAAGAGATCGGCGGCGTGCTCGAAGCGCGACGTGATCGTCGAGGCGTTGCAGATCAGGCCCACGCGGCGCCCGGCGAGGAGGGCGCGTTCGGTGGAGAGGAGGCGTTCGAGTCCGAGGGTGACGGCAGGCATGGCGCGCACTCTAATCAACGCGCGGATCGGGCGCCCGTGCTCAGGGCGAGGTCCTGCGGCTCAGGGGAGGCTCCGGACGCGAAAGGGCCCTCGGAACCTGGTAGTCCGAGGGCCCCGACTCGCGCAGGGAGCATTTCGATGAAGAGAGAACTCCCGACTCTGCAACGCTAGGCCGACTCCCTCGGGGCGCCAAGGGCACCCCGCTGCCCGTCTCGACGCCAGAGCCAGCCGAGCAGCAGGAGCGTCGACCAGGTCATCCCCAGGCCGACGGGGCGATCCCAGGGGCGCAGCAGCCCGTACTTGAAGCGGACCTGCCGGGCGCCCGCGCCCGTCGGCACCGCCAGCAGACCCTTGCTCCGCTTCGCGCCGTCCCACTCCCCGTCATCGACCCGCGCGCGCCAGCCGACGAACCAGCCACCCACGAAGCGCACGCTGCCCCTCGGCAACCCCTCGGGCAGCTGGATGTCGATGGACTCGGGCTTCTGGCTCCAGGTGGCCTCGGGCAGCGGTCCGTACTCGCCCCCCTTCGGCCGGAACCAGACCATGGGGCCCGGGTCCAGCTGCTCGATCTTGCGGCTGCGCTTGAGGCGCCACGACACGCCGAAGTCACGGGACAGCGCGTCCGAGGGCGGCTTGCTCCGGCGGCCGTACTTCTGCCGCAGCGGCACGTTCATGTACTCGGTGAAGACCACCCGCGCCTTGGCCACCTTGTAGTCGTAGGACGAGGGGGGCAGATCGAGGTACTCGACGCGCACGAACTCACCCTTGGGCACGGCCGCCGGCACCGGCTTGTCCCGCTTCCAGCTGGTGACGCCCTCGTAGTCGGCGTAGCGCCGGGGCGCCCCGGTGTAGGGCGAGGCGTCCACCGCCAGCAGGGCCAGCG
>JAJDAI010000154.1 GCA_029261955.1 Deltaproteobacteria bacterium
GCCTGGGCCGCGAAGCCCTCGGCCTGAGCCCCAGCCAGAACGACCTCGCGGAACGCCAGGCCTGCGCCGCCGTCGGCCAGAGCCGCCTCATGGCGCTCTACGAGCAGGGCTTCTCGCGCCTCGGTCTGGTCTGCGGGCAGGTGCTGCTGACCGAAGGCGACTTCGACGACCGCCTCCGCTACCTGAACCTGCGCTCCACGCTCTTCGCGCTGCTGCGCTGCGGCGCGGTGCCGATCATCAACGAGAACGACGCGGTCTCCACCGAGGAGCTGGCCTGCGAGGAGCGGGGGGGTCGCCCGGTCTTCGGCGACAACGACCGGCTCTCGGCGCTCGTGGCCAGCAAGCTCGACGCGGACCTGCTCATCCTGCTGACCGACGTGGATGGCCTGCACGAGCGGGACCCACGCGAGAGCCCGGGCGCGCCCCTGGTGCCCGCGGTCCGGGCCGACGGCAGCAACCTGCCGGCCAACTTCGGCGGGGAGCCCGGCGGCGACGGCTCGCGGGGCGGCATGTCCAGCAAGGTCGAGGCGGCCCGGATCGCCGCCCGCGCCGGCTGCCACGCCCTCATCGCCAACGGGCGCACGCCGGGCCTGCTGGCCTCGCTGCTCGACGGGGCGGAGGGCGGGACCTGGTTCCAGGCCGACGCGCCGCTCTCGGCCCGCAAGTCCTGGATCGCCTTCGCCACCGCGCCGCGCGGCACCCTCCTCCTCGACGAGGGCGCGGTGCGTGCCCTGCGGGAGCGCGGCGCCTCGCTGCTGGCGGTCGGGGTGCGGCAGGTGGATGGGGAGTTCTCGCGCGGGGACGTCGTGCGGCTGGTGGACGCGAGCGGCACGCTGATCGGCCGAGGCCTGGTGCACGTCGACGCAGCACAAGCCCGCGCCTGGTGCCAGGGAAGCGCCCCCACCGGCACCCGCAACCACGACGCCCTCGTGCACCGCGACCACCTGGTCCTGGAGTCCCCATGAGCGACCTGCGCCCCCGCGCCGCCGCCGCCCGCGCCGCCCAGCGACAGCTCGGCAGCGCCGCCCCCGAAGCCCGATCGCTGGCGCTGCGGCGCCTCGCGGAGCTGCTGAAGCAGAACAGCCAGGCCATCCTCGAGGCGAACGCCCAGGACGTGCAGGCGGCGCGCGAGGCGGGCATCGAGCAGCCCCTCCTGGACCGGCTGGGCCTGAGCGCGGCGAAGCTGGACACCCTGCGCGGCGGCCTCGCGACCCTGGCCGAGCAGGTCGATCCGCTGGGCCGGCGCCTGCGCGCGACCGAGCTGGACGACGGGCTGGCGCTGGAGCAGGTGACGAGCCCCCTGGGCCTGCTGCTGATCATCTTCGAGAGCCGCCCCGACGCCGTGATCCAGATCGGCGGACTGGCCCTGCGATCGGGCAACGCCGTTCTGCTCAAGGGCGGCTCCGAGGCCTCGCGATCCAACCGGATCCTGGTCGATCTGCTGCGCCGCGCGCTGCGCGAGTCCGACCTGCCCGAAGACGCGGTCCAGGGCGTCCAGGGGCGCGCCGCGGTGGCCGAGCTGCTGGCCTTCGACGACCTCATCGACCTCGTCATCCCCCGCGGCTCGGGCGCGCTGGTCAAGAGCATCCAGCAGTCCACCCGCATCGCGGTGCTGGGCCACGCAGAGGGCATCTGCCACCTCTACCTCGCGGACGACGCCGAGCCCGCCATGGCGGCGCGCCTCGCCGTGGACGGCAAGTGCGACTACCCGGCCGCCTGCAACGCGACCGAGACGCTGCTGGTGCACGCCGGTTTCCTGCCGGCGCTCGCTGGCGTCGCGGAGGCCTTGCAGGGGCGAGGGGTCACGCTGCGCGGCGACGAGCGCGCGGTTTCGGCCCTGGGCTGCGAGCCCGCCACCGAGGCCGACTGGAACACGGAGTACGGCGACCTCGTGCTCAGCGTGCATGTCGTGGACAGCGACCGCGAGGCCATCGACTTCATCCATGCGCACGGCAGCGGCCACACCGACGCCATCTGCACGGCCTCCACCGAGCGCGGCGAGGCCTTCCTGCGCCAGGTGGACTCCGCCTCGGTCTTCCACAACGCCAGCACGCGCTTCGCCGACGGCTACCGCTACGGCCTCGGCGCCGAGGTGGGCATCAGCACAGGCCGCATCCACGCGCGCGGCCCGGTCGGCGTGGACGGGTTGCTGACGACGCGGTGGTTGCTGCGGGGCTCGGGCCAGGGCGCCGCGGACTACGGTCCGGGCAAGCGCGACTTCACCTGGCGCGGGCTCTGAGGAGAGCCTCAGGCTCCTCCGGCCTGCGCCAACCAGGCGTCGGCGTGCGCGAAGAGCTCGTCCATCTCCGCCTCTGAGACCCCCAGCTCGAGCAGCAGGGGCTGGGCATCCGGCGCCGCCCCGCCGTGCGCGCAGTCGTGGCCGGTGCGAATGGCCCAGGTCCACGCGAGCAGCACGATGGTCGCCTGGAGCCGCAGGTCCTCCGTCGGCAGCTTGGAGGGGTCGTGGTGGGCGCCGGCGACCTGGACCAGCTCCGCGGGCATGCGCCAGGTCTCGAGGACCCGGGCGCCGATCGTCTCGTGCAGCTCGTCCATGGGGGCCTGGAGCAGGCGCAGCGTCGCCGCGGGGCCCCGCTGGTCGGGCTTCAGCTGCGAAGCCAGGCGCAGGAAGACCAACTCCCCCGCGTTGTGCAGCAGGCCCAGCGTGTAGGTCCGCTCGGGATCCCCGATGGCGAGCAGATCGCTGAGCTCCTTCGCGCCCCGGGCGGTGACCAGCACGTTGCGCCAGGTGTCCCGCGCGATGTCCTCCAGCGGCGTGCCGTCCATGCGGAACATGTCGCCCAGGATGACCTCGCGCGCCAGGCGCAGGCTCTCGTCGTTGCCGAGCCGCATGCAGGCCTCGCGGGCGGAGCGCGCCTCGCCCCGACCGGCGTAGGTGGGGCTGTTGGCCTCCTGGAGCACCCGGCTGGTCACGGCGGGGTCGGCGCTGACCACCTCGAGGACCTCGTTGACCCCGCAGGTCGGCATCGACATGAGCTCCTGCACCCGCTCGCCCAGGGTCGAGAGCGAAGGCAGCGCCACCTCGCCCCGGTTCAGCTCGTCCACCAGCATGGCCACCGGCCCGCGCACCCCGTCCAGCTCGGCGGCGGTGCCGGCCGCTGCCTTCGCTGCGGCTTCCTCTTCGCGCTCGAGCCGCTCGACGAGCCGGTCGAGCACCTCGCTGAGCTCGGTGGAGCGCACGGGGCGCACGATGAAGTCGACCACGCCCCGCCGGACCATGCGGATCAGGTCCACGCCGCCCGGCTCCTCACCGACGCCGACGAGGTGCACGCCCGGCCCCTCGCGGTGCAGGTGGCGGATGAGGGCCTGGCCGCCGGCCCGCCGGTCGTCCACGTCGAGCAGAACGCCCGCGATGCCGCCGGCGGCGATGGCCTGGAGCGCATCCTGCGCGTCCTGAGACCACTCCGCGGCGAAGCCCAGCTCGCGCACAGCCGCGCAGAGCTCCTCGGCCGTGCGGCGATCGGCCTCGACCACCAGGAACGTGCGCTCCGCTCCCCCCGGAGCGCGGCCCTCCGTCGAAAACGGGTCGGCTACAAGCGCCAGTCCAGCCATCAGAAACCTCCCACCCCCACCTTTCGGATGGGTCAGAGAGGACTTGAGCGCTTCCTGCGGAGTTCTGGCACGCCTGCTCTAGCGAAGCGCGCGAACGACCGGGCGGGCGAGCACGGCGCTGGCGGGGCCGGCCGTGTAGTGCAACTCGAAGGACGCGCTGCCGCCGGGCGGCACGTCGATCTCGGTGCGCGCCGCGTGGCCCTCGTCCTCGAGCCACTTGCCCTTGTCCTTCCACCCCCCGCGCAGGCGGAGCTTGAGCGGCTGGAGGCTCGGGTTGCGCACCTCGCCGAAGGCGCGGGTCGGCTCGGCCTCGCGCACGAGGAAGGCGGGGGCCGCGATGGGGCGCAGCCAGGAGTAGTCGATCTCCTGGGCCGGGTGTTCACCGAAGGCCACCCTGAGCACGCCGCTCTTCGCCAGCTGGGCCAGCGCCGCCGGGTCGGGTGTGGCTTCGACCTCGCCCTCCACGACCGGCCAGCGCAGCTCCAGCCCGGGGCCGAAGCCCAGGGTGAGGGTGCCCTCGAAGAGCATGCCTTCACCGGGATCGCCCTCGCGCTGCTCGCGCACGTTGGTCCAGCGCAGCTCGCGCAGATCGGAGAGGTCCGCCTCCGCCGTGACTGCGCGGCCTGCGGGGGCGGCGTGGGTCTTCAGGTCGACGTTGGGGTGCTCGTCCGCCGTCTGCGGCGCGGGCTCCGGGGCCGCGGCCTGCTTGGCGTTCCAGGCGTCCAGCGCGCGCTGCCCCCCGATGAAGAGCACCGCGGCGGTGAGGATCCAGGTCAGCGGGCTGTTCTTCGGCGAAGCGGACATGCGGCGCACTGTGCCACAGCCCCCCCAGGCGTGGTCTGGGGGAGCGCGCTCGTTGCGCCCGCGGCACGCTCGACTATTGTGCGCGGCCGCACCCACCTGGAGGATCCATGCGTCCCTGGTTCGCCCTCGCCCTGCTGCTCTGCGCCTGCCCCACCGAGAAGACCTCCCCCGAGAAGTCCGCCGATCCAGCCCCGCCCGCGGACCCCATCGCGGCCACGGTCACGGCGGCCATGGACACGAACGCGGACCCCTGCAACGACTTCTACCGCTACGCCTGCGGCGGCTGGGTCGACAACTCCGTGATCCCCGGCGACCAGTCGCGCTGGTCCCGCAGCTTCTCGGTGATCCGCGAGTCGAACCAGACGCTGCTGGAGGAGATCCTCAAGCAGTCCGCCGCCGAGCCCGGCGAGGACCCCGGGCAGCAGCTGCTGGGCGCCTACTTCGGGTCCTGCATGGACACGGACGCCATCGACGCCGCCGGCTTCGCGCCGCTCCAGGCCGACCTGAAGGCCGCCGCCGCGGTGAAGTCCCTGGACGACCTGATGACCGTCGCCGGCACGCAGCAGAGCCACAGCGGCGCGGCCGTGCTCTTCGACGGCGGGGTCTTCGCCGACTTCGAGGACCCGGGCCTGAACATCATGCACCTGGGTCAGGGCGGCCTCGGCCTGCCCGACCGGGACTACTACCTCAAGACCGATGCGGAGAGCCTGGCGCTGCTCACCGACTACGAGGCCAACGTGGTGCGCTTCCTGGTCCTGGCCGGCACCGAGACGGACACGGCGCTCGCCGAGGCGACGGCGATCGTGGCCTTCGAGGCGAAGGTCGCCGCCATCCAGCTGCCCCGCGCCGAGCTGCGCGACCCCCAGAAGACCTACCACCGCCTCGAGCGGGCCGGGCTCCAGGAGCTGACGCCCTCGCTGAACTGGGACCTGTACTGGGCCGCCGCGGGCAACGCCGAGCTGACCGCCATCAACGTCAGCGTGCCCACCTACTTCAGCGCGCTCGAGACCCTCATCGCCGAGACCGTCGCCAGTGAGGGCGGCATCGACACGCTGCGCAGCTACCTGCGCTGGCACATCGTCAAGGCCTCGGCGCCCCGGCTCAACGCGCCCTTCCGCGACGCCCACTTCGAGTTCTTCAAGACCCGGCTCGCCGGCCAGAAGGAGCAGAAGCCGCGCTGGAAGCAGTGCGTGGACGCGACCCAGAGCAGCCTCGGCGAGCTGCTCGGCCAGGCCTACGTGGACCGGCGCTTCTCGGGCGAGAGCAAGCCCACCGCCGTGGCGATGATCGAGGACATCGTGGATGCCTTCGCCACCGCGCTGCCGGAGCTGGAGTGGATGGACGAGGAGACCCGCGCCCGCGCCGTGGAGAAGGCGCGCGCCCTGGACCACAAGATCGGCTACCCCGACGAGTGGAAGGACTACAGCGAGCTGAACCTCGCCGGCGGCTGGTTCGGCAACGCCCGCGCCGCCGACTCCTTCGAGACCGCCCGGCAGCTGGCCAAGGTGGGCAACCCCGTGGACAAGGGCGAGTGGTTCATGCCGCCGTCGGCCGTCAACGCCTACTACAACCCGCTCTTCGGCGAGATCGTCTTCCCCGCCGGCATCCTCCAGCCGCCCTTCTTCAGCGCCGACTTCCCCCCGGCGATGAACTACGGCTCCATCGGCATGGTGATGGGCCACGAGCTGAGCCACGGCTTCGACGACTCGGGCCGCAAGTTCGACGCCGAGGGCCGCATGCGCGAGTGGTGGGCCCCCGAGGTCGCCGCCCGCTACGAGGAGCGCGCCGCCTGCGTCGAGGAGCAGTACAACGGCTACGAGCTGCGCGAGGGCATGGCCGTCAACGGCAAGCTGACCCTGGGCGAGAACATCGCGGACATCGCCGGCATCAAGCAGGCGCACCAGGCCTGGCGCAGCTCCGGGCTGCAGGATCCCGCCGCCGCGTCCATCGTGTCCGGGGTCACCAACGACCAGCTCTTCTTCCTGGCCTTCGCCCAGGGCTGGTGCAGCCTGGCGACCCCCGAGATCGAGCAGATGCTGCTGACGGTGGACTCGCACTCCCCCGCCCTCTTCCGGGTCAACGGGCCGCTGGTCAACTACCCGGGCTTCGCCGAGGCCTACTCCTGCGCCGCGGGCACGCGCTTCGCGCCCGAGCAGCGCTGCGAGATCTGGTAGCCCCTACAGGGACACGTCCCGCACGCTGAGCACCACGAGCCGGTCCCCCTCGGTCACCACGAGGTCCAGGGCCGGGTTGACCAGCACGTCCCCCTCGACCCCGTCCACGGCCCGCACCAGCGCGACGAGCACGGCGTCGTGCTCGTGCTTCAGGGCGCGGTACAGGTCCTCGATGGTGCGCCCGGCCTGCCGACGCCCGACGGGGACCTTGCGGAAGGAGTTGCCGTAGCGGGAGCTCAGGATCTCGTCGACGATGGACACCAGGCCGCGGTTTCGGGACGCCGAGCCCATGATCACCGCGCCGTACTCGTCCGCGACGACGATCTCCTCGACGCCCGCCATCTGGAGCAGCTCCTCGTTCTGCCGGTTGGTCAGCTCGGCCACGGTGAAGATGCCGGGCGCCAGCTTCTCGATGGTCAGGGCTGCCAGCACGGTCCGGGCGTCGCGATCCTGGTCGCTGCGCTGCGTCTGCTCATCGGCCAGCAGGATGGCGGTGTCCGCCCTCGTGATGTTCACCTGCTGGAGCACCTCGACGCGCGTGTAGTCCCCGCCCACGTGGTAGAGCAGCTCGTGCTGGATGCCGTCGCTCGGCACGTCGGACGGCAGCTTCAGCGACTCCGTCACGAGCACCACGGCGGACTCCCGCCGCCCCCCGGCGAAGAGCTCCAACAGCACGGTCGGCCCCGCGCGATTCCAGCCAAAGATGACGGTGTGGCCGTTCAGCTCGTCCAGGTCCATGAGGTTGACCTCCAGGCTGCCCAAGCGGGCGC
>JAJDAI010000155.1 GCA_029261955.1 Deltaproteobacteria bacterium
GCCGCCTGCAGCGCCTCGGGCACCGAGCAGGGCAGCGCGATCGGCTCGTCGTCCACCCGCGAGAAGGTCTGCAGGGAGCGCACGATGCGCGCGACCTCCTCCACGCCGGCCAGGGCCTCGGACAGCAGCTGCGAGGACTCCGCAGACTCCGCGCAGGCCTGCTCCCGCAGGTCCCGCAGGTTCTGCAGGACGAAGGACAGGGGGTTGTTGATCTCGTGCGCGACCCCGGCAGCCAGGGTGCCGACGCTGCTCATGCGCTCGGCGACGGCGAGCTGGCTGCGGAGTCGGCGGTCCTCGGTCACGTCCCGGCCGCAACAGAGGACCGCGTCCCGACCGGCGAACTCCACGTGGGTCGCGATGACATCGAAGCTGCGCACGCTCCCGTCCTTCGCGGGCACGGGCAGCTCGCCCAACCTCAGTGGGGCCGAGCCCGGCTTCAGGGTGCTGAAGGCCTCCAGGGCCCCCCTGCCCAGCGCAGTGGGGGCGAGCTCCATCGACGAGCGGCCCACCAGCTCGCCGGCGCTCGAGAAGCCCCAGCTGCGCCAGAGCGTCTCGTTGGCGAACACGATGGTGCCATCCTGGATGAGGCAGGAGGCGTAGGGCGCCGCGTCGAGCAGCAACCGAAATCGCCGCTCGCAGGCACGCTCGGCGTCGCGCTGGCCCGACACGTCGACGACCGAGCAGCTGAGTTGCTCCTGCCCGCTCCAGGCCACCATGCTCCAGGAGAGCTGTCGCTCCGAGCCGTCGGCCCGCAGCCAGCGGCCCTCGAAGGTCACGGACTCCCCCGAGCCGGGCCTCGGCGGCGCCGGCGCGGACTCGCGATCCTCGGAGCACAGGAACTCGGTCCAGGGACGCCCCAGCAGCTCGTCCTCGGCGTGGCCCAGCACGTCGGTCCAGCTCGGACCCAGTGCCGTCAGGCGGCCCTGGGCGTCCGTCGTGGCGGCGAGGTGGATTGCCGGCTCCTGAACCCTCATCGCTGCACCTCGCCGTCGGGCCAGCGCGCGCGGCAGGCGAGGATTTCGGGCAGGCGGCCCAGGAAGAGCTCGACCAGCTCGCCGTCCAGGTGGTGGCCGGCGGCTTCGCGGAGGATGCGCTCGCTCTTCTCCAGCGAGAAGGCCGGCTTGTAGGGGCGGGCGCTCGTGAGCGCGTCGAAGACGTCCGCGACGGCCACGATCCGCCCCTCGATGGGGATGTCGGCGCCGCGCAGCCCCTGCGGGTAGCCCGTGCCGTCCATGCGCTCGTGGTGGGTCAGGGCGATGGTCGCCGCCGTGCTCAGCAGCGGGGATTCGGAGTCGGCCAGCAGGCGGTGCCCCATCGTGGGGTGGCTGCGCATGACCTCCCACTCCGAGTCGTCCAGGGGGCCGGGCTTGAGCAGCACGGAGTCCGGGACGCCGATCTTGCCCACGTCGTGCATCGGCGCGGCCAGCTCGATCTCGACGCAGCGGGCCTCCGGCAGACCCGCGGCCCGCGCGAGGATCGCCGAGTAGGCGGCCATGCGGTCCAGGTGCCTTGCCGTCTCGTTGTCCCGGAACTCCGCGGCCGCGGACAGACGGAGCAGCGTGCCCTCGTGCGAGCGCCGCAGCCGCTCAGCGCTCGACTCCAGGCCCGCGAGCGCCTGCTCCAGCTCGGCCGTGCGCTCCCGCACGGCGGCGTCCAGGCGGTCCCGCTCGCGCCGCAGGTCCAGGTGCAGCCCGCGCTGGGCCAGCAGGTTGGACACCCGGCTCAGGAACTCGGCCGGCTCGGCCGGCTTGACCAGGAAGTCGTTGGCGCCCGCCTCCAACGCAGCGAGGCGGCTGCCGACGTCCCGGCTGCCCGAGAGCACGAGCAGCGGCACCTCGGCTGCCTCCCACCGCTCCCGCAGTCGACGGCAGAGTTCGAGCCCGTCCGGCGCGGGGATGGCCAGGTCCAGGACCACGAGGCCGGGGGTGTCTGCGTGCACGAGGTCCAGGGCCTCGCCGCCCGTCGCTGCTGTGCGGATCTCGAGGCCCCGGCTGCGCAGCAAGCGGGCGGTGGCGCGCCGTGTCGCCCGCTCGTCCTCGACCAGCAGGACGAACGGGCGGGCGCCCCGCAGGGTGGCTCCATCTTGGATCATCGCTGGGCGCATCCTGCTCCCTGAGTCGCGTCTAATCGCGACAATTGACCCTAACGCGACAATTGCGACTCGGTCAAGAACAAGATCGAGAGCGGCCGATCGCCTCCGGCGGATCGCTCGGAGCAGAGCTGGGCGGAATGGGGGGCGCGGAGCCGGTGGGCCAGTTCGTGGCGGAACGCGGACGAAGCCGCCCTCAACGCGAGTACATACTCGTCGCTACTGGCTCTCTTGACGGCCCTTCGATGCAGCCATGATCGCCTCGTCGGTGATCGCCATCAGCTTGGCGCGGGAGTTCAGCAGGGTCTCGTCGACATGACGCACCACCACCTGGACGAGGTGGTCGAAGAGGCGCGCGCGGGCGGCGTCGTCGAGCACGCCCGAGGACTCGAGCAGGCGGCCCAGGCCGTCGGGCAGGGGCAGATGCAGGGTGTCGCGGTCCCCCGCCTCACGGATCAAGCGGCCGATGTATCCCGACACGGTCTCACCGCTCGCGCGAGCGATGGCGAGCTCCTCGTCGGAGATCGTGATCGTGATGCGCTTCTTGTGTCCGATGTTGTCCAAAACCACACCCCTCTTGCTCACGCCACCCGTCCGTGAATCTCGCAGATGGATAGCACGACGCTGCACGGCGCGCACGATCCGGGGGCACGGTCCGACCGCGTCCCCGAATAGAGCACCAAGTACATACTTGACATATCAGTGCATACCCGTGTTGAATGTATTTGCGCAAAGATGCCGGATACACACGATGGTCATGGTTGAGGGGCACCAACCGTCGTAGAAGGACAGAGCCATGAAGAACACACTTCGACT
>JAJDAI010000156.1 GCA_029261955.1 Deltaproteobacteria bacterium
CTCCAGCCAGCCACCGAGCAGCTTCTCGGCGGCGGCCTCGCGCACCCCGGCCTCGGGGTCGGAGCGGGCGAGGGACTCGAGGCGCGAGGGAACAGCCTCGTCGTGAGTCAGGCGACTCACCAGCTCGGCGAGCGTGGAGGCAGCCTCATCCACCGTCCGCGCGTCGATGCTGGCTGCGGGGAGCTCGAGGAAGAGCAACCCGTCCTCCAGGCGCAGATCGAAGATCGCGACGGCCCGCACCAACATCGCCCGCGTCTCGGCATCGAGCCGACCGAGCACCTCGCCCTGGCGCCCGCGAATGCCCACCGCCGCGTCGAAGAGCGGGTCGCCCGTGCGCATGTT
Organism: Deltaproteobacteria bacterium; assembly: GCA_029261955.1. Classification (GTDB taxonomy): domain Bacteria; phylum Myxococcota_A; class UBA796; order UBA9615; family UBA9615; genus CALCXL01. The sequence continues at coordinate 343 of JAJDAI010000156.1, forward strand.
CGGGGTGAAGCCCTGGCCAGCCGCCGCATTCACCACGCTCCGGTTCCGCGAGCTGAGGCTGCCGCGAATGAGCCGACCGCGGCTCGGGCCGGTGCTCATGCGGACGATGTCGGGGCGGCGCGCCCCCGCAGCCGCGAAGCCGGGCTCCGCGCGGACGGTTCCGGCAGCGACCTGGAGGAAGACCGCCTTCTGGCCATCCACGGGCTCGACGCGATCGGAGCCCAGGGCCTCCTCGAGGCGGACCACGGCGCGCTGCCACTGCTCCTTCTCGCGGCGCAGGGCCGTGATGATCACGTAGAGGATGGCCAGGAAGCAGGCACTGATGATGCCGCCGAAGACCAGGACGAAAACGATGTCAGCGAAGTTCCCCATGCCCCCACTACGCACGAGCACGTCACGATCTTGCATCGCAGAGCCAGTACACTCCCGCGTCATGCTGACCGTGGAACAAGCTCAAGCCCGCGTCCTCGCCCTCGCCCGCCCCGTGGGCGCCGAGCGCTGCTGGATCGACGCCGCCCTCGGGCGCGTCCTCGCCGAAGACCTGCGGGCCACCCGCGCGCAGCCGCCAGCCGACAACTCGGCCATGGACGGCTACGCGATGCTCTGGTCCGACGTCGCTCACCTGGCATCCGATCACGGCTGCGGGGACGAGGCCGAGGGGGACCACGGCGTGCTGCTGACGGTCGTCTCGGAGATCCCCGCCGGCAGCTGGTCCGATCGCATCCTGGAGCCCGGCGAGGCCGCGAAGATCATGACCGGCGCGCCGCTGCCCCCCGGGGACGGCCTCGTGGTCGTCATGCGGGAGTGGACGGACGAGCGCGGGGACACGGTGCTGATCAAGCAGGTCGGCGCGGGCGTCGGCCACAACATCCGCAACGCGGGCGAGGACCTCGCCGAAGGCGCGACCTACCTCGAGGCGGGCCGCGTGCTCCAGCCCCCGGACCTCGCGCTGCTGGCGAGCCAGGGCGTCACCCAGGTCACCGTGCGGCGGCAGCCGGTCGTCGGCATCATCAGCACCGGCGACGAGGTCCACGAGCCGGGGAATCCCCTGCCCCGCGGCCACATCTGGAACAGCAACGCCCACGCCCTCGGCGGCCTGGTCCGCGAGGCGGGCGCCACGCCGCGCTACCTCGGCATCGCCCGCGACAGCATGGAGTCCCTTCGCGAGGTCTTCTCCCGCGTCGAAGGCTGCGACGCGGTCATCAGCATCGGCGGCGTCAGCGTCGGCGACTACGACTTCGTCAAGGACGTGCTGGCCGAGCTCGGCGGTGAGCAGGAGTTCTGGAAGGTCGCGATGCGGCCCGGCAAGCCCAACGCCAGCGGCACGCTCGCGGGCATGCCCTACTTCGGCCTGCCCGGGAACCCGGTCAGCTCCATGGTCTCCTTCATGCAGTTCGTGCGGCCGGCGCTGCTCAAGATGCAGGGCCGCAACGAGCTGTTCCTGGAGACGGTGGACGCCGAGCTCGAGCACGAGCTCAGCACCCGCAAGCGCTTCCTCTTCCTGGTGCGCGGCGTGCTGAAGCCGAAGCGCGCTGGACTCGGCTACACGGTCAGCACGACCGGCCCGCAGGGCTCGGGGATCATGCGCTCGCTGTCTCTCGCCAACTGCCTCGTGGCGGTGCCGGAGGACATCGACAAGCTGCCCGCCGGCGCCCGCGTCCGCGTGCAGCTGCTCCCCTGGACGCGGCGCGCGCAGGCCGAGTCCGCCTTGCGGCAGGACTGAGCCATGCCGCCGATCTTCACCTTCTCGGGCTACTCCAACTCCGGCAAGACGACCTTCCTGGAGTCGCTGGTCACCGTCCTGGTGGGGCGCGGCCTGCGCCTGCTGGTGGTCAAGCACGGCCACCACGACTTCGAGCTGGACTACCCCGGCAAGGACACCTACCGCTTCCGCGAGGCGGGCGCCAAGCGGGTCATCATCGCGAACCCACGCCGCCTGGCCCTGCAGGCCGAGCTGACCGCGGCGCCCGATCTGAACGAGCTCGCCGCGCGCTACGGGGGCGGCATGGACCTCGTGCTCGCCGAAGGCTGGCTGGGCTACGGCGGCAACCAGCTGCTGGTCAGTCGCAAGGGCGGCCCCCCACCGCCCCCGCTGGAGGATCCGGTCTGGTCGAGGCTGCTCGCAGTCGTCACCGACCACGCGCTGCCCACCGCGGCGCCCCACCTGCCCCTGAACGACCCCGAGGCCTGCGCGGACTTCCTGCTCAACGAGCTCCTGCCGACCAAGACGAAGCGAAGCGTCACCGCCGCCCTGCTGGTGGGCGGGCACGGCAAACGCATGGGGATGGACAAGGCCTGGCTGGAGTTCCGCGGTTCGCTCCTGCTGCCGCAGCTCGTTCGCCGCCTGCTCCCCGCGTGCGAGGGCGGCGTGCTGCTCGTGCGCCGCGCTGGCCAGGACCTGCCCGAGCTGCCCGAGTCCGACCGGATCCGGGTGGTGGACGACATGCTCCCGGAGAAGGGCCCGCTCGGCGGCCTCTACACCGCCCTGGTCCACGCACCGACACCCTGGATCTTCGCTGCGGCCTGCGACATGCCGCTGCTCGATCCGGACCTGATCTCGTGGCTCGCCCGCTTCCCCGACGACGACGCCGAGGCCCTCGTCCCCGTCTACGAGGGAAGGGACCAGCCCATGCACGGTCTGTACGAAGCCGGCGTGCTCGGTCCCCTGAAGAAGGCCCTCGTGGAGGACCGTCTGCGCGTGGGCGCCTGGCTGGACGGCATCAAGCTGCGCCGTCTGGGCGAGCCGAGCTGGCGTCCGAGCCACCCAACCGGGCGATCGTTCCTCAACCTGAACTCCCCCGAAGACCTGCGGCGAGCAGAGACCCTGGTCGCGCAAGGCCAGGGGGCGACCGGCCGCCCCCTCGACGCCGAAACCGCGGCGACCCCAACAGACTGGCAGGGCTGATGAACGTCGACGCAGTGCGCCGCCTCTGGGCGCAAGCCTCCGAAGCATCCGAAGTGACCGCGCGCCTCGTGGCCTGCGCTGAGCGTGAGGGCGGCTGGGTCCTGCGCGGGCGCACCGGCGCCTCGTGGTCCGGCCGGCTGCGCTTCGAGCGGGCCCTGGCGGAGGGGCTGGGCGAGCAGGCCGACGGCTGCGACCTCGTCTGGCTCGCGCCGGCTCCCGGAGCCAGCAAAGAGGACCGCGCGCGGGCGAAGCTCGGCATGGCGGTCAAGCCCCAGGGCCCCGTCGAGGTGGGCAGCAAGGTCCCCGCTCAGCGAGCTCCCAAGGGCGGCAAGGGCCCGCCGGAGCGCCGGCCGGTCCCCGGTGCGCGCAAGATCCTCGCGGTCGCCTCGGGCAAGGGCGGCGTCGGCAAGTCGACGGTCGCCGTGAACCTCGCCCTCGCCTTGAAGGCGCGCGGCCTGAAGGTCGGCCTGCTCGACGCGGACGTCTACGGCCCCTCCATCCCGACCATGCTGGGCTCGTTTCAGGCCCCGACCCGCGAAGAGGGCGTCTTCCAGCCTCCGGTCGCCCAGGGTCTGCCCTTCCTCAGCCTCGGCCTGATGGTGAACCCCGACCAGTCGGTCATCTGGCGCGGGCCCATGGTCCAGCGCATGGTGCGCGACATGCTCCAGGGCAGCGCCTGGCCGGACCTGGACGTCCTGGTCATCGACCTGCCGCCGGGCACGGGGGACGTGCAGCTCACCCTCGTCCAAAGGACCCTGCTCGACGGGGCGGTCATCGTCTCCACCCCGCAGGACATCGCCCTCATCGACGCCGCCCGCGGCCTGGAGATGTTCCGCAAGATGGACGTCCCGGTGCTCGGCATCATCGAGAACATGGCCTCGTGGAGCTGCCCCGACTGCGGCGTCACCTCGCACCCCTTCGGCCAGGACGGCGGAGCGCGCGAGGCAGTCCGACTGGGCGTGGACCTCCTGGGGCGGATCCCGCTCGAGCCCGCCGTGCGCGTCGGCGGAGATCAAGGAAAACCGGTCGTCCTGGAGCATCCAGAGAGCGAGGCCAGCAAGGCGTTCTCGGGCCTCGCCGCGCGAATCGCCGCGGTGATGACCCTCGATCCTGCTCCCGATCCGGATTCCCTCGGTTAGATTCGGGCTGTGACTTCTCGCACACCCATCGTCGATCCCTTCGGGCGCCGCATCCACTACGTGCGCCTCTCGGTGACCGATCGCTGCAACTTCCGCTGCGTCTACTGCATGCCCTGCGAAGAGACGCAGTTCATGCCGCGCAAGGAGCTGCTGACCTTCGAGGAGATCGAGCGCCTCACCCGCGTGCTGGCCGAGATGGGCGTCGATCGCATCCGGCTCACCGGCGGCGAGCCCACCGTGCGCCGCGGCTTCCTGGAGCTCATCGAGCGCATGGCCCGCGCGAAGTCCTCGGGCCTGCGCGAGCTGTCCATGACCACCAACGGGTGGAACCTGGCCGAGATCGCCGAGCCCCTGCGCGCCGCCGGCCTCACCCGCCTGAACATCAGCATCGACACCCTGAACCGCGACCGCTTCTACGAGCTCACGCAGCGGGACCGCCTGGTCGACGTGCTGCGCGGCATCGACAAGGTCACGGCCATGGGCTGGCTCCCGCTCAAGCTGAACGTCGTGGTCTGCAAGGGCGTGAACGAGGAGGAGGTCGCCGACTTCGTCCAGCACTTCGCGCACCTGCCCGTGGTCATCCGCTTCATCGAGTACATGGCCTTCGGCGAGAGCAAGTTCGAGATGGTCCCCTGGCGCAAGAGCAAGGCGCGGCTGGACGCCCGCTTCACGCTGGATCCGGTGGGGGGACCCGAGGGCTCCGGGCCGGCCGACTACTGGACCGTGCGCGGCACGGAGGTGACCGTCGGCTCCATCGGCGCGCTGAGCAGCCAGTTCTGCTCCAACTGCAACCGGGTCCGCATCACCGCCGACGGCGAGCTGCGCAACTGCCTGGCCTACGAGCCCGACGCGCTGTCCCTGCGCGACGTGCTGCGCTCGGGCGCCGACGACACGGACCTGGAGTGGGCGATTCGCGGGGCGATCCTCCGCAAGCCCTTCAGCCACATCCAGCACGAAGACGGCCAGCACTCCTTCGAGGGCACGATGGTCTCCATCGGCGGCTGACTCAGCTCCGCAGCGGCGCGTCCTTGTCGGGGTGGCTGCTGCCGTAGAGGCGCTCCACCTCGCCGTCCATCCGCATCATCAGCATCAGCCTGCACATCCTGAAGTCGCCGCGCAGCGACCAGAGCGGGTAGGTGAAGGTCGCCGGCCGGTTCTTCTCGAGGATGAAGTGCCCGATCCAGGCCGCGCCGTAGCCCGCCACCGGCGCCGCCAGGAAGAGCCAGGGGTTCGTGAAGCCCGACAGGATGGCCATCAACGCGGACAGCGTGCCCACGCAGTGCAGCATCCGGTTCATCGGGAGCCGGTGCTCACCCACGTAGTAGGGCCAGAAGGCCTCGAAGGTCTGGATTCGCTGGGTCTCGGGCATGGCCGCTCCTCAGGTTCGGACGTCGCCGGCGTACACGTTCATCGTCTGCCCGCGCACGAAGCCGACCAGCGTCATGCCGACCTCCCGGGCGTAGTCCACCGCGAGCGACGTGGGCGCCGAGACCGCCACGACCGCGGGGATCCCCGCCATCGCCGCCTTCTGCACCATCTCGAAGGACGCGCGCCCCGACAGGACCAGGATGTGGTCCGCGAGCGGGAACTCCTCGCGCTGCACGAAGGTGCCGACGACCTTGTCGCAGGCGTTGTGGCGACCGACGTCCTCGCGCACGAGGCGGAGGGTGCCCTCCGCCGTGAACAGGCCAGCCGCGTGCAGGCCGCCCGTCGCGTCGAAGAGGGTCTGGGACTGGCGGAGGATCCCCGGGAGCCCGGCGAGCAGCGCGGAGTTCAGGGTGATGGGGCTGAGCTTCGGGGCCAGCAGCCGCACCGCATCCAGCGTCGTCTTGCCGCAGAGCCCGCAGGAGCTGCTCGCGAAGACCTCGCGCCGCGCCTTCTGTGCGGCCTGCCTGTCCGCCCCCTCGGCCAGCACGCGAACGACGTTGCCCTTCGCCTCGGCGGTCACGTCGCGGCAGTAGGCGACGCTGAGCACCTGGTCGGGGTCCCGCAGGATCCCCTCGCTGAACAGGAAGCCCAGGGCCAGGGCCATGTCGTCGCCCGGCGTGCGCATCACGACCGCGATGGGCTCGTCCCCCAGCCGGATCTCGAGCGGCTCCTCGACCACGAGCGAATCCTCGCGATCCTCGACATCGCCGCCGTTCACGCGACGGATCGACAGACTGCGGGTTGGGGAGCTGCTCATCGCCGCCACGGATAGCAGGAAATGAACCCTCCGGTGTCAGACACCCGAGCTTGCAGGACCGGACACGTGCACGCCTCGGTGCCAGGCGCCGGGGTGCGCGTTCCCGGACACTTGTCGCGACCCCGCCTGTGGGTACCCTGCGGTCGATGTCCGCCCTCGCCGCTCTGTGGTCCTCCCGCCGTCACCTGGGCTTCGCCTGGGACGTGATGCGGCACGGGGTCTGTGGGGACTGCGACCTGGGCAGCCTGGGGATGCGGGACGAGCTCACCGCGGGACGCCACGTCTGCGAGCGCCGCTGGGCGGGCCTGGCCCGCTGGACCCGGGACGCGTTCGACATCGAGGCGCTCCCCGATCTCTACCGCCTGGACACGGCGACGCCCGCCCAACTGGAGGCCCTGGGCCGCCTGCCCGAGCCCCTGCTGCGCCGGAAGGGCGATCCCGCCTTCGCGGCCATCAGCTGGGAGGACGCGCAGAAGCTCATCGCGACCCGGATCCAGAACGCGGACCGCTGGGGCATCGCAGCCGGCGCGGCCGAGCTGAGCAACGAGGCCGCCTTCGCCCTGGCGCGGCTGAAGCCCGACTTCGTGCAGGCGAATCCTGGGACCTGGGCGGAGGTCCTGCAGACGGCCCTGGGCTCCGCGGCCTCGCCGGGTGACCTCGCCGCGCTCGGGGCGGCCGAGCGGGTGGTGCTCTGGGGCGACGTGCTCGCGGCCGCACCCATGGTCGCGCGCTGGCTGCCCGAGCAGGTGATCCAGGTCGACGACGTGCTCGACACCGCCACCCGCTGGCTTCGCGGCCCACGCGACGAGTCCTTCGCCGCGCGCCTGCGGGGCACGCTGCCCGCGCCCGGCGACTCCGACGCCCCGCCGCTCGGCGCGACCGT
>JAJDAI010000157.1 GCA_029261955.1 Deltaproteobacteria bacterium
CAGCCCGGCGCGGACCCCGCGAACTGGGCTCAGAGCATGGTCCGCGAGATGCAGGCGGCCTTCAGCCAGGCGGGCGCGACGCCCGATCCCGAGCGGCTCCAGTCCCTGTGGTCCAGCGCCTGGGGCGAGTTCCAGGGGGACCTCGGCGGCCTGCCCGACGAGGCATTCCGCGTCGACTTCGGCCCCTTGGCGACGGCCTGGGGGGCGGTCGCCAGCGGCACGGCCGACAGCTCCGCACGCCGGATCGTCAGCCGATTCGTCGAGGCCCTCGCGGTCAAGGCCCGGCTGGGCCCCGAGTACTACGCGGACCCCGAGCAGGTGGCCGTCGCGCCGACGCAGCGCACGCTCCGCTTCCAGCAGGACCGCATCGAGCTCTTCCAGTACGACTCGGACCCGGCCACGCGCACCGGCGCCCCCGTCCTGATCGTCTACTCGGTGATCAACCGCAGCTACATCCTGGACCTCTGCGAGGGCGCGAGCTTCATCCAGCACCTGCTGGACGAGGGCCTCGATGTCTGGCTGGTCGAGTGGAACGGCGCGATCACCGGCGACTTCGACACGACCCTGGACGACTACATCGACCGCGGGCTGCGTGGCTGCGTGGAGCACATCCGCGAGGCCCGCGGCGTCCCGCGCGTGAGCCTCTTCGGGCACTGCATCGGCGGCACCCTGGCTGCTCTGTACGCCGCGCTGCACCCGGACACCGTCGAGCGATTCCTGCTCCTAACGGCGCCCTTCTGCGAGGCCGAGGGCGGCGTCGTGGCGTTGGCCACGGACAAGTCGGTCTTCGACGTCGACGCCATCGTCGACAAGCACGGCCACATGCCGGCCAAGCTCATCCGCTACACCTTCGTCGCGCTCAAGCCCTACTACGAGCTGATGAAGTGGAAGATGTTCGTGGAGGGCCTCGGCGACGACGCGGCCATGGATCGCTTCGCGGTCGTGGACCGTTGGGCCAACGACAACGTCGACATCCCGGCCGAGGTCTTCCGCAAGTACATCGACGAGGTCTTTCACTCGGGGCGGCTGCTGCGAGGCGAGACGGAGATCGCGGGCCGCACCGTCGACCTGGCTGCGATCCAGTGTCCGACGCTCAACCTCGCGGGCAGCTCCGACTGGATCGTGCCGCCCGACGCTGCGCGCCCCTTCACGGATGCGGTGGGCGGCGACTCGACCTTCGAGGAGATGCCCGGATCGCACCTCAGCGTCGTATTGGACCCCCGCATGCGCCCCTGGTGGGACCGCATGTCCGGCTTCCTGCTCGGCCGGGACCTGCCCGCGTGATGCGCGCACTCACGGCCCTGATCGTGGCCCTGGTCGGCTGCACCGACGAAGGCCCCGCGGGACCGGGGGACGACCGTGAGTCCTGGGGCACCTCGGAGCTGCCGGCTTCCAGCTGCGTGGGCGACGGCGACGGAGTCCTCGAAGCAGGCGAGCTCGTCTTCGCGGGCGACCTGGACCTGCACGCGCGCTTCGTGGTGAACGAGCCGGGGGTCGAGCAGAACGTGGACGACCGGTGGGACCTGCGCGGCGAGGGCGAGGGCCTCGTGCTCGACCTTGGCCCGCAGGCCCTGGGCCCGCAGTGGTACGCCGACCGCTTCGCCGACGGGGGCTTCGCCGGCCTGCTGGACGCCAGCCAGGGGACCTGGGGCGCCTGGAGGCTGAACGAGGATGGCCTCGAGCTGCTCGGGCTCGCCACCGAGGAGGCGGACGAGACGGCCCTGGCCTACAGCGAGCCCGTTCGGGTCCTCCCCCTGCCGCTCGCGGTGGGCGACAGCTGGCAGCACGACGTGGAGGCCGAAGGGCTCGTCGCGGGCGAGGTGGTCCCCCGGGACCTGGGCCCCGACGGCATCGTGAGCTTGCGCCACCGTTGGGCCTTCACGGTGGAGGAGCGCGGCACCCTGGCCGTGCCGCTGGGTGACCTCGACGCCTTGCGCGTGCGGGCCACCGTCAGCACGGAGCTGCACAACTCGGCTGCCGGCCTGGTCGCCAGCGATGTCCAGCGGGTGGACCTCTACGTCGCGGAGTGCCTCGGCACCGTCGCGCGGGTCCGCTCGCGGGTCGACGAGCCCGACGAGGACTTCAGCATCGCGGTGGAGGTGCTGCGCGCCGGCCTGGTGGCGGAGCTGCTGCCGTGAGCCGTCTGCTCCTCCTCACGGTCCTGCTCTGTGGATGCCTGTCCTGGCAGCAGGGCCCCCTGGACGTCGCCACCGATGCCCGCGTCGCCCGCTACGGCGACGCGGATGTGCACTACGTGCTCAGCGGGCCCGAGACGGCCCCCGCGGTCGTGCTGGTGCACGGCTTCGGCTCGAGCACGGACGTCTGGGCCGGCCTCATCGCCGAGCTGGAGGAGGATCACCGGGTCCTCGCCGTCGATCTCAAGGGCTTCGGTTGGACCAGCCGCTACGAGGGGGACTACAGCCGCGAGGCCCAGGCCCAGCTCCTGCGTTCCGCCATGGACGGCGCAGGGATCGAGCACGCCGATCTGGTCGCACACTCCATGGGCTGCGCGGTCACGCTCACGCTCGCGGCTGCGGCGCCGGACCGGGTGGACCGCGTCGTGCTGATCGGGCCCTGGCTGCTCGAGGACCAGGTCCCCTGGGCGCTGCGCGACTCGCGCCAGCCCGGCGTCGGCGAGCTCATCTTCGGGACCTGGTTCGAGGAGCACCTGGACTGGCGCTTCCGCCTCGCCTTCTCCGACCCAGACCGGCACGTGACCGAGGGCATGATCGACCGCGCCCGGCTCGTCCTGCGGCGCCCCGGCAGCAAGGCCGCCGCCCTGGCGACGATCCGCGGGCTCGACCTGCCCGGACTCGAAGTCCAGCTTCCCGATCTGCCGCACCGGGTGCTGCTGGTCCAGGGCGAGGACGACGCCGTGGCCCGGCCCGAGTTCGCCCGCCGCCTGAGCGTGACGCTGCCGGCGGCCGAGCTGGTCCTGCTGCCGAACGTGGGCCACTTCCCGATGCTCGAGGCCCCCGACCGACTCGCCGCCCTGGTGCGGCGCTGGTTCGGGCGTGAGGTGGTCCGATGATTCGACTCACGCTGGCTCTCCTGCTCACACTCACGGTCGGCTTCGCGCAGGCTGCGGACCACCCGGGCGAGGGTCAGGACACCGGCCACGTGCGCAAGAAGCGTCCCGCGGCCTGGGAGGTCTTCACCCTCGACGGCTACTTCCGCACCCGCGCGAACCTGCTGCACAACCTCGACCTGGATCGCGGCGGCACGCCGACCACGGGGGATCCGCTCTTCCCCATCCCCGCGGGCGGTGGTCAGGTCCTGGGCTCCGCCGACGCGCGCCTGCGCCTCGATCTCGGCATCGAGGTGGGGGACGTCGTCCGCGCGAAGGTCCGCGTGGACGCGCTCGACGGCCTGGTGCTCGGCTCCACCCCCGATGGCTTCCCGCCCTCGCGCTGGACCCAGACGCCCTGGGCCAGCCTCAGCCAGAACCCGCCGAGCGCGGGGGTCAACGCCTTCCTGGACAGCATCCGCATCAAGGAGGCCTGGGGCGAAGTCCTGCTGCCCGTCGGCGTGCTGCGTTTCGGCCGCATGGCGCTGCCGCGCTGGGGCCTCGGCGTGGTGACGGGTGGACCCGCGGACCTGGACGACGACTGGGACGACCTGGTCGACCGCATCGCCTTCGCCACCAGCCTGAAGGACCACCTGCTCGGGGTGTCCTTCGACATCAACGCGGTGGGTCCGACCTCGGCCAACTCCCGGGGCGGGGACACCCGCACGGG
>JAJDAI010000158.1 GCA_029261955.1 Deltaproteobacteria bacterium
GTGGGCGTGCTCCAAGGCGGCTGCCAGCTGGATCGCCAGATCCAGCAGCACGCTGGGCGGCAGGCCTCCCTCGCCGCGGATCAGGTCGGAGACCTCGACCCCGTTGACGTACTCCATCGAGATCCACGGCTGCCCCTCGTAGACGCCGTAGTCGTAGATCTCGACGATGTTCGGGTGGTGCAGCAGCGCGCCGAGGCGCGCTTCGGTGCGCAGATCGATGCCCATGCGCCGCGTCGCCGCGACCACGCCCGGGTGCAGCACCTTGAGTGCGATGCGCTTGCGGAAACCGCCAGGACCGTGAAGCTCCGCCTCGAAGACGCAGCCCATGCCCCCCTCGCCCAGCAGACCGAGCAGCGTGAAGCGGCCAAAATCTGCTGGAAACCGGGGGTCGTCTTCTTGGTCGAGTCCAGTCTCTGAACGCTGCGCATCGCGCATGCGTCGCTCCTGTTCTCTCCCACCTCACAAATCATGTTAGTTGATGTCGCATCGTTCGCCCGATCGAAAATCGGGGAAGGTCCCCTTGGAGCCACCCTGCACGCCCTGATTCCGACCGACCGCCCGCCCCTGGATCTGCCTGGCTACTGCCCCCGCGGTGAGCTCGACCAAGCCCTGGTGGGCGACCTGCGGAGCCGTGGCGTCGCGGTGATCCAGGGACCCGCCGGGAGCGGCACCTCGTGGCTCGGCTCGGCGGTCGCTGCGGCCTGGCAGGGCCCCGTCGGTTGGGCCCGGGCGGGCTTGTGGCACCACCTCTTCGACCTCGTGCGCCCCGCCTGGGACCGCGCGCCCGAGGCCCTGCTCCGCGCGCCCTCGGAGGCCGCTGTGGAGGCGACCCTGGAGCGCCTGCGTGGGGGCGGCCTGCTCATCATCGACGACTGCGACGCGGCCCTTCGGCCCGCCCCCTCCCCCGCCGAGGCGCTCGACCCCGAGCTGGGCCTGCTCGTGGCCGCGCTCGAGGCGGGCGAGCTGGCCGACAGCGGCGGCGCGGTGCTCTTCTGCGGTCGTCGGGCGCCGGCCGGGCTGCACGCGGCGGTGCGCCCACTCCCCCCCCTGAGCGAGGCGGAAGGCGCGGCCATCGCCGGCCGGGCGGTGCCGACCTCCTGGCTGCGGCGGCCGGGCCTGCTCACGCTGCGCCCCGGCGAGGGCGAGCTGCCCGAGAACGCAGGAGACGCCTGGCGGCTCGCGGTCGAGGGCGCCACCGCCGGCCTGGGGCGGAACACGATGGAGGTCCTGCTCTCGCTCGCGGTGGCCGGCCACCCCGCCCCGCCCTGGGCCCTGGCCGAGGCCACGGGCCAGCGGATCGAGATCCTCGACTCCGCCCTCGTCGAGCTGGAGTCCCTGGGCCTCGCCACCCGCATCGAGGGCTCCTGGCGCTGCGCCCGGTCGGTGGCGGCCGAGGCCCGGCGCCTGGCCCCGAGCCGGCTGCCCGGCGTGTTGGCGCGCGGCACCATCCAGCGCCTCGCGGCCTTCTGGCTGCGCCAGGGCCAGGACCTCCAGCGCGCCTGGGGGAGCATCGACGAGGCCATGCCCTCGCGCCTGGGCCTGCGGCTCTGCGCGGCGGCGGACGACGGGCGCATGGCGGTCCAGGCCGCGCTCTACGCGGGCACCGCGGAGCAGCTCGACGCCCTCGGCGCCCTGCGTCCCTTGTGCAGCGATCTGCAAGTGGTTCTCTCCGCCGCGGACGAGGGCCTGCCGAAGCGGGACCGCGCGCGGGCCGCCTACGCGCGGGCTCGCGCCGCGACGCGACTCGGGGACGCGCCCCAGGCCCAGCGGGCGCTGGAGATCGCCCTGGACGCGGCGAACGAAGCCGAGGAGCCCGATCCCTCGCTGCTGCGCGCCATCCACGTCGACCTCGCCCGCCAGCTGATCCTCGCCGGCGATCCCCGCAAGGCGCTGCCCACGCTCGACCGAGCGCGGGTCCTGGACCGGAGCCCGAAGGCTTCGCTGGAGGTCGAGCTGCTGCGCGGGGCCACCCTGCTCCGCCTGGAACGGCTGGAGGCCGCCGACGCCGCCTTCGAGGCCGCCCTGCGGCACGCGGAGACCAGCCAGGATGGCCGGGGAAGGCTCCGCTCGCTGGAGGGGCTGGCCGCGATCCGCTTCCGCCGCGGCAAGCTCGCCGAAGCCGAAGAGGCCCTGGTGGAGCTGCTCGCCCAGCCCCCGGGCACCGGCCTGCACCGCAGCCTGAACCCCGCCCAGGTCCGCCTCGGCCGAGGCGACACCCGCGGCGCCCGCACCCTGCTGGACGACATCAGCGAGGCCCGGATCGAGGCCGCGGACCCCCGCTCCGCCTCCCGCATCCTCAGCCTGCGCTCGCGGCTGCTGCGCACATCCGGGGACCTGGTCGGCGCCGCCGCCGCGCTGGAGGCCGCCCGCTCGCGGGTCGGCCCCTCGGGCGATCGGGACAGCTCCACCGACTTCGCGACGGCCCAGGCCGGCCTGCACCGGAGCCGCGGCGAGTGGGCCGAGTCCGCTGCCGCCCTGAAGCGCGCGGTCGACGCGGAGTCCCCCGTCGACCTCGCCGCGGTCGCGGGCCGGAGCCTGGACCACGCCCACGCCGTCGCCTGGAAGGCCGCGGCCCAGGGCAACGCCGCCGAAGTGGACGCTTGCGCCCGCGCCTGCGAAGACCAGCTCGCGAAGGTGCCGAAGGAGCCCTTCCGCCCCCGCTGGCTCGGCGCCCGCTTGCGCTCGGCCGAGGTGGAGCTGCTGCTCGCCACCCTCGCCGGCACGCCGCCGCTGGGGCTGCTCCGCCTGCTCGACCTGCTGCGCGAGGAGCTCGCGGAGGACGCCCAGCGCAACTGCCCCGGGGAGCCCTCGGTCACGGCCCTGCTCGCCTGGGCCACCCGCCTCTCGGGACGGGACGCGCGCCCGCTCGCGGAGCAGGCGATCCGGGACGCCGAGGCCCAGGGCCTGGCCGGCCTGGCGGAGATGACGCGGGTGATCGCGGGCGAGCCGACCGGCGGCTGGCACGCCCCGGCGGAGCTGCTGCGCGGGCTCTGGTAGCGCCGCTCGGCTAGCCGCGGGTCGCCAGGTCGTTCAGATCCAGCTCGGGGAA
>JAJDAI010000159.1 GCA_029261955.1 Deltaproteobacteria bacterium
GCCGCGCGGCGCGGCCCAGGGCGGTCCGGGTCCTGGACGAGCGGCTTGACGTGCACGTCGCCCAGCCGGTTCATCAGCAGGGCGAGGTCGTAGACGAAGCCCGCCGCGAGCGCGGCCATGTCACGGCTCGGCTCGGGCAGGACCAGCGAGGGCAGCAGGATCTTCTTGTACGGAGGGAGCATCGCTCCCACCGATCCTACCCCACGGCGCCGTGGGTCATTCGTGCCGGACTTCGAGCCAGCGTTCGGCGTCGATCGCGGCCATGCAGCCCGTGCCCGCGGCGGTGACCGCCTGCCGGTACACCGAGTCCTGCACGTCACCGCAGGCGAAGATCCCGGGAACCTTCGTGTAGGTGCTGTTGGGCTCCGTCACCAGGTAGCCGGCCTCGTCCATGTCCAGGACGCCCTGCCAGACCTCGCTGTTCGGCTTGTGGCCGATGGCGATGAAGAGGGCGTTCCAGGGGTAGGTGACCTTTTCGCCGGTGACGCGGTTCTCGGTGGTCACGCCTGTGACGCCGGCTTCGTGAGTGCCGTCGATGCCCACGACCTGCTGGTTCCAGTGGAACTCGATGCCGGGGTGCTCCAAGGCGCGCTGCGCCATGATCTTGCTGGCCCGCAGCTCCTCACGGCGGTGCACGACGTGGACCTTGGTGGCGTAGCGCGTGAGGAACATCGCCTCCTCCATCGCCGTGTCGCCGCCGCCCACCACGCCGATCTCGACGCCCTTGAAGAAGGCCCCGTCGCAGGTGGCGCAGGCCGAGACGCCGTAGTTGATCAGGCGCTTCTCGTCTTCGATGCCCAGCCACTTCGCGTCCGCGCCCGTGGCGATGATGATGCTGTCCGCGAGCATGACGTCGTCGGGGTCCTCGTCGAACTCGACCCGGAAGGGCCAGGTGGACGGGTCGACGCGCGTGACCATGCCGTAGCGGAACTCGGTGCCGAAGCGCTCCGCCTGCGCGCGGAACTTCTCGATGATCTCGGGGCCCATGATCCCGTCGGGAAAGCCGGGGAAGTTCTCCACATCCGTGGTGATCATCAGCTGACCGCCGGGGACCAGGCCCTCGACGACGAGCGGCTTGAGCTCCGCCCGGGCGGCGTACAGGGCAGCGGTGAGGCCGGCGGGGCCGCCGCCGATGATCATGACCTTGACGCGCGCGGGATCGGACATGGAGGCTCCAGGGGATGTTTGGGGGCGCGGGAATGTAGCAACGGTCCCGAGGCCGATCCACCCGCGGTCCCGGGCTAGATTGGCGCGATGCAACAACGGATGAATCCCGCGGGCGTTTCGGCGATCGTGGCGCTGGGGATCGCCGCCCTCGGCGGGGTCCTGCTGGCCCCCCACTTCGGCTACGCCCTCCCCCGACCAGCCAGGCAGCTGCTCTGGCTCGCGATCCCCCTGGCGGGCGCCGGGCTCATCTGTGGGCGAACCGTTCTGGACGAGCTGGGCTTCAAGGCGATCAGCGGCCTCGGCCTGGCCGTCGTGCTGCTCGGCTCGCTGCCCATGGCCGGGGGCATGCTGTGGGAGGGGAGCGAGCCCGTCTTCGACCTGGAAGCCCTGTGGAGGGGCGCGTGGCGCCCCGGCTTCGTGGAGGAGCTCACCTTCCGTGGCTTCGCCTTCGGGATGCTGTACTGGCGAGCGCGCTGGTCCTTCGTCGCCGCGATGCTCACGACCGCCGTGGTCTTCGGGGGCTTCCACCTGCCGATGGCCTTCTTCGGCGGGCACCTGGACCAGGCCTGGGGCACCGCGCTGGTGACCGGAGCGGGCGGAGGCTGGTACGCGTGGCTCTACGTGCGCTGGAACCGGTCGCTCTGGGTGCCCATCGCGGCCCACGCGGCCATGAACTCCTGGTGGGTGCTGTTCACCGCGGGCCCGACGGCCGCCGGAGGTGGACCGGGCGCCATGTGGGGGCGGGTCGCGGCCATCGTCCTGATCTCGATCGGCACGGCCAGGCTGACGAAGCGGGAGACGACCCCCGCCTGATCGCGGGCCTCCGGCGCCTCGCCGAGCGCAATCCCTGGCGACGCCCAGAGCCGCCGGCTATCCTCCGCGGTGTATCGATCGGCCCAGGAGGAGACGATGCGTCGATTGAGGCAACTCCGAGAGCAGCGCGGCTTCACCATTCTGGAGCTGATGGTCGTGATCGCGATCATCGGGATCCTGACGACGCTCACCGCCACGAACCTGGGCGCGTGGATGTCCCGCATGCGCCTGAACCAGGCCACGGACCACGTGAAGCGCACGGTCGAGAACACGCGCAAGATGGCCCTGACCAACCAGAAGCGATACTGCATCGAGTTCAGCACGGACCCGGTCTACTCCAACGGCCAGGACGACACCTACCTCATCGGCCTCGACGTCCGCGAAGAGGACAGCAACAACTCCGCGACCTGGACGAGCATCACCCTGCCCACGGCCCTGGCCGGCTGGACCAGCGACCAGACGAACAAGCTGCACAAGGGCATCTCGCTCGAGACCGGCGGCACGACGACGACCTTCACGGCGACGGCGGCCTGCAACGGCATGCTCTACAACCGCTTCGGCTACCTCGGGAACCCCACCGCGGACTTCTCCCAGGCCTGCGGCGGCGGCAACTGCGCGGTGCTGACCCTGCGCAACAAGGACGCCTCGGTCGTCGAGCAGCGGACCCTCTGGGTGGACCAGGGCGGCAACGTCCGACAGACGCAGGGGCCGACGGCTCCTCCCGTGTTGGGCTCCTGAGCCCCCCCGACGACCTCTTCGAGTCCCCTCTCCTCCCCGGTGATCCGCCGCGCCTGCTCGCGCGCGAGGCGGGCTTCGCGCTCAAGCTGATCGCGCCCGGGCGGGGCGAGATCGTGCCGCCGGGTCAGGGGCAGGTCCTCGTGGTGCTGCGCGGAGGCGCGCTGGTCCGCGAGCACGCCGGCGACGGCAAGGTCGTGCAGACGATCCGGCGCGACTCCTCCACTCCGCTGCGGCGAGGCAGCCTCTTTCGCGTCGCCAACGACGCCCGCTGGAGCCTGTCGGATCCGATGCCGGGCACGCTGCTGCTGGCCGTCAGCACGAGCGTTCCCCGCGAGGAGCGGCGGAGCGAAGACATCCTGGAGCTGGCGCGGCGCCGGCCCCACATGTCCCCCTTCCTGCTCTTCGAGAACGAGACGGTGCGCGTGGAGTTCAGCGCCTCGCGCGGGCACCTGCCGCTGCGCGGGTGGGTCCCCTGGTCGCACACGGGGGACACCGTCGAGTACGCGATCATCCTGGCGGGCGGCTTCCGGGGTCGCCTCGGGGACGGGCGGGTGCTGGACCTGCCCGAGGGCTCGATGCTGCGCATCCCGGGCGGCCTGAGCCACAACTTCCGCTCGCGAGGGCGGGGTCTGTGCGTGGGGCTGATCGTGACGGGGCGGGTGCGGCGGTCGGGGGAACGCATCGACCACGGGGACGTGAAGGGACGCTTCACACCCTTCGCGCGCTAGGTCTCAGTGCCCGCCGGCCCCCGACGCGTTCGCGTGCGCGGGGTAGGCGTTCGCCATGCGCGCCCAGTAGCGCGCCTCCGGGTGGAGGCCGTGGCGGCGCGCGAAGCTGCTCAACTCCAGGAAGCGGCGGTGCGGGTCGTACTCCAGATTCCACTTGAGCTTGCCGTGATCCAGCGGGCAGAGCGTCAGGCGCCCCGCGTCGGACTCGGCCATGGAGTTGGTGCCGGCCATCACGCAGTGCCGGTAGTGCACGCAGTGGGCGAGGGACAGCTCGTGTCCCAGCTCGTGCACCGCGATCTTCAGGGCGCGGCGCAGGGGCTCGGGGTCCCGGACCGCCTCGCGCTCGCCGGTCGCCGGGTTTCGGCGGGGCTTGTGCACGCGGTAGGTCGAGAAGACGCCCACCCGCTTGTGGAAGTGCCCGAGCCCAAACACGTACTGCAGGTCCGGCACGTAGAGGTCGCGGTCGGTCATCGCGAGGCAGGCGCCCGCTCCCTTGGGGCAGGTCCCCACCAGGGCCTCGAGCACCGCGTCTGCGTTGTACTGACCCTCGTCCCCGCGCTCGGGCGCCAGGGCCTCGGACGGCATGGGCCCGCCGTCGGCCAGCACCGTCGAGCGCTGGAAGAAGAGCTCCACGAACTCCCGAACCGGCTCGATCAGACGCTCCGCTTCGGGCCGCTCGATCCGCCCCAGCGGGCGGACGAAGAGCGCCCGCGCCTCGGCGACCCGGTTGGGCTGCTCGGCTCGGTATTGGTGGAGGTTCTGGCCCTCCTCGCGGAACTGGTTCAGCCAGGATCCGGGCCGGCAGTCCTCTTCGGTGAGGGGCTCCCAGCTCTCGCGCCAGGCCGAGGGCGGCTCGATGTCCACGTCGGAGACGTGGGCGAGGCAGCGTTGGCCCGTCCTCGCCAGGTAGTCGTCAACGTCCGAGACCTGTCGGTCCGGGGCGTCGCCGACGAACACAGCGACGGCTGCCATGAGGCCAAACGTGAGCGCACCGCTGAAAACAACGAGCGCTCCCCAGGCCATGAAACTCGTACGGCTTTGCCGATCCATGGTCCTGCCAGGGCGCAGGGGTGTGAATCACTCTATGCCGGCGTCCGGCTGGTTTGCGAGAAGAAACAGCTCGCTCCGGAAGGACTCGAGGTCCGCGCGGCTGACGACCATGCGCAAGCCGGACTGGTGTCGACCGCGGTGACCCCGCGCCTTGAGGGCCCGGCTCATGCGCGTCAGGTCGAGCCAGACCACCAGCTCGAAGCAGAGGTCCTGGCCCTCGCCCTGGGCCTTCAGCTCAACCGACATGCCGTCGGCGATCGGGTCGTGGCGCAGCGCCGAGGCCTCACCGCCGACCGCGTGGCCGATGTTCTCGACCAGGGAGTCGAAGCCCTCGGCCGGCTCCCGGAAGCCGCGCGTGCTCAGGAAGGGTTCGGGGGGCTCCGCGGGCTCGTTTCGCGCGAGGAAGTGCACGTCGTAGAACACGTCGGACCCCTCGCGGTGCACGTCGTCGAGCACGAGCCAGAGGAGGTCGCGCTCGTCGCGGAGGATGGCGGTGCTCACGTGGGGGGATCTCCAGATGGGGGCGTGACGAGGGCCTCGACTTCGAGGGAGCCGGCGGGGACCCAGGGGGCCTCTTCGGGGCCGAGCAGCACGGCGACCCAGCCGATGATGCCGGTCGCGAAGATGAGGGTCGGCAGCGGGAGCCACGCGGAGGCCACCGCCGCCAGCGCGACGAGCCCGATCAAGGCCCCGCTGCGCAGCCAGGGCAAGGCGCGAGCCGCCACCCGCCCTGCGAGCACCAGCACGATGACCGCAGCCAGGAGCGAGAACAGCCCCTCGCAGCCGGCGCCGATGCGGTCGCCGTAGCGGCCGAAGGCCCGAGCGCCGGCTTCGGCGAGCAGGATCTCACCGCCGCCGATGACGCGCCCCGGCGCCGCCGTCGCGAGAACGGCCCAAGGAAGGCCGACCAGCACCCCCGCGAGCGCGAAGCGCGGCAAGGCGCGGTCGAGGAAGGTGCGGTGGGCGCGCAGGGGCAGGGCGGCGGGTCCAACGAGCGCCGCCGTCCAAGCCAGGCAGCCTGCCAGCAGCACCGGGGGCACCAGAGAGCCCCCGGTGGCGACCGCGCCGGAGGCCGTGTCGAGCAGCGCCAGGACCAGCGGGCTCAACAGGAGCACGAGGGCGACCAGGGACGGAAACAGCAGCAGGGGCCGCGGGCGCCTCAGGCCGCCGAGCACGACGGCCGGGATGGACAGGATCGCGAGCGCGAGTGCGATGGTCCCCTCGCCCAGATCGAAGCCCATCCAGTCGCCGGTGCTCCACGGCGCCTCCTGGGCGGCGAGCACGATGCAGTCCATGGCGTGTCGCACCAGCAGCGCGCAGCCGGCGACCCCGGCGAGGGCCCAGGCGCTGCCGCTGGCGGGGGTGCGGAAGGCCGGCCAACGCCGACGCATCGTGGCCAGCAGCGACAGGCCCAGCGCAACGGCCCAGGCCTGGAGCCAGGTCTGCCCCCCTCCGGCGGCCTCCAGGCTGCGCGCACCGATCGCCACGACGCTGGCCGCAGCCACGACGACGGCGAGCACGGTCGGCAGCAGCGCCGGGAGGGCGACGGCGGGGTTGTTGCGCACGGTCCAGGTGGTATACCTCGCGGCCCGCCGGCATGCCCGGCCTCAGCCCCGGAGATCCCATGAAGCTTTCGGATGTCAACGCGATCGTCACCGGTGGTGGCAGCGGCATGGGCCGCGCTTTCTGCCTCAACCTCGCCGCTGCGGGCGCACACGTCGTAGTCGCCGATGTGAACGACGACGGGATCGCCGGCACCATCGCCGAATCCCAGGACCTGCCCGGCACCGTCGTCGGCTTTGAGGCCAACGTCGCGGACGAGGACGCGGTCAAGGCCATGGTCGCCTTCGCCCAGGAGCAGACCGGCGGCCTCAACGTGCTGGTCAACAACGCCGGCATCTTCCGCGACGGCCTGCTCGTCAAGGTCGACCGCGAGACCGGCAAGGTCCGCGGCGAGATGAGCCTCAAGCAGTGGCAGACCGTGCTGGACGTGGACCTCACTGGACCCTTCCTCTGCACCCGCGAGTTCGCCAAGAACGCCATCGACAACGGGATCAAGGACTCCGTCGTCGTCAACATCAGCTCGGTCGCCCGGCACGGGAACCCCGGCCAGAGCAACTACTCCGCGGCCAAGGCCGGCCTCGTGGCCGACACCAAGCTGTGGGGCACCGAGCTGGCGCGCTACGGCGTGCGGACCGGCGCCATCGCCCCCGGCTTCATCCAGACCCCCATCCTCGACGGCATGCGCCCCGAGGTGCTCCAGGGCATGCTCAAGGCGGTGCCGCTGCGCCGCACTGGCAGCGTGGACGAGGTCTTCTCTGGCGTGCGCTTCATCATCGAGTGCGGCTACTTCACGGGCCGCTGCATCGACATTGATGGCGGCCTCGTTCTCTGATCGATTGACGATCCCCGGATCTCGGACTAGCTACCGCCCATGATCTTCAAGAAGAAGCCCAAGGGGCCGGACGACCGCCTGATGGCGGCGCTGGCCACCGTGAACGACCCCGAGCTGCACCGGTCCCTGACCGATCTCGACATGGTGAAGTCCGCCGTGCTCGACGGCTCCGTGGCCCGAATCACCATCGAACTCACCACCCCCGCCTGCCCGCTCAAGGACACGATCCGCGGCGACATCGAGGCGGCGGTGAACACCGCGGTGCCCGGCACGACGGTCGAGATCGAGTGGACCGCGCAGGTCCGCAACGGCCGACACGGCGGCGGCGGCCAGGCCCAGGACCTGCCCGGCATGGCGGAGGTGAAGAACGTCATCCTCGTCGCCTCGGGCAAGGGCGGGGTCGGCAAGAGCACGGTCGCGACCAACCTCGCGGTCGCGCTCGCGCGCACGGGGGCCCAGGTCGGGCTGCTGGACGCGGACATCTACGGGCCCTCGATCCCGACGATGTTCAACCAGCACCAGGACGTCACGAGCACCGACGGCAAGACGATCGATCCGCTGTACAGCTGCGGGATCAAGCTCATGTCCATGGGCTTCTTCATCCCGCCCAGCAAGGCGATGATCTGGCGCGGGCCGATGCTGCACAGCGCCGTGCTGCAGTTCCTGAAGGACGTGAACTGGGGTGCCCTCGACTACCTCGTCGTCGACCTGCCGCCCGGCACCGGCGACGTGCAGCTCACCTTCGCCCAGAACCTGAAGGTGACCGGCGCCGTGGTGGTCAGCACGCCGCAGACGGTGGCCATCGCCGACGTCATCCGGGCGAAGGCGATGTTCGAGACCGTGAACATCCCCGTGCTCGGGCTGGTCGAGAACATGGCCTGGTTCGAGTGCGACGGATGCAGCAAGAAGCACTACATCTTCGCCAACGGCGGCGCGCGCAACGCGGCGGCCGAGATGGGCATCGACTTCCTGGGCGAGCTGCCGCTGCTCACGGCGGTGCGCGAAGGCGGCGACCGGGGCATCCCGATCGTCGAGGCGGAGCCTGACTCCACCGTGGCCCGCGCCTTCCTCGACCTCGCCCGCGCCGTGGCCAGCCGCGCCGCCATCGCGGCCGCGAACGCCCCCGCCGAGGCCGGCGCGTCCCCGGCCGCGAAGCGCTCCCTGCCCATCATCGGCTGAACCCCGAAGTCCAAAGACCCCCAAGAACGAGCAGCCCGGTGTCAGACACCGGAGCGCTCATTCGGGCGACTCCGGTCTGTTCCGGCTAGGCTTCGCCGATGTTCCGCAAGGTCCTCGGCAAGGTCGCAAAGAAGGTTCTCGGGGTCGAGGATCGACCGGTCACGGCATCGACGCCGGACGACTGGAACCGCGTGGATCAGCCCACGGTGGCGGAGTCCGCCGCGCCGACCGCGTCG
>JAJDAI010000160.1 GCA_029261955.1 Deltaproteobacteria bacterium
TCGGCCCCGCCACCGTCCGCGTGCCCCACGCCTTCGACCCCGACCACCTCGTCCGGGTCGTCCAGGCCCTGGCGGCGCCGTGTTGAGCCTCCCGCCTACCGTCAAGATCTACGTCGCCGCCGGCGCCGTAGATCTCAGGAAGGGCTTCGACGGCCTCAGCGCCGTCACGCGCCAGGTCATCGGTGAGGACCCGTTGAGCGGGCATCTGTTCTGCTTCATCAACCGCCGGAGGGACCGCGCCAAGATCCTGGTCTGGGACCGCTCGGGTTTCTGGCTGCTCTACAAGCGGTTGGAGCAGGGGAGGCTTCACCTGCCGAAGGAGCCGGCGCCCGGTGCTCGGCACATCGAGTTGGAGGCGAGCGAGCTGTCGCTGCTGCTCGAGGGCATCGACCTGCGGGGTGCGCGCCGCCGACCGCGCTGGCAGCCTCTGACCTCCTGACGTTTTTCACACGCGCGCCTGCGAGAGCTCTCCTGGTGTGATCCAATCCGTCTCGTGGCGGACGACCGAAAGAGCTTCATCGACAAAGAGGTCCAGCGGGCGATGCTTCCGCTGCGCAAGCATGTCGAAGAGCTGGAGCCTGCTGTCGCCAACGAGCAGCTGCTGGGTCTCGTCGGTCGCCTAACCGCGCGCCTCGCCGCCGCCGAGTACGAGGAGCACGCCCGACGCCTCCGCCGTGCGAGCGAGTCGCTGGACCCGAAGCAGCTGGCCCTGGCCCTGCAGGAGCTCGAAGACGCCGGCCTGCTCGACGACGAGGACGAAGACGAAGACGAGGTCGTCGACGACGAGGTCGAGGGCCTCATCCGAGACGGTGCGGAGCAGCGCCAGGCGGATCCGAGCCAGCCTCGGCGGCGCCCTCGCGAGCTCCCGAAGCAACTGCCTCGGGTCCCGGTGCGCACCGACGTCCCGGCGGACGAGCAGAGCTGCCCCTGCTGCGGGGGAGCGCGCGTGGTGATCGGCGAGGACGTGCACGAGCGGCTCGACCTTCAGCCCATCCGGTTTCGGGTCCTCCGCTTTGAGCGCGTTCGGCGAGCGTGTGAGTGCAAGGAGTCCGGGGTGGTCACGGCGCCGGCCGCGCCGGGTCAGTTCGAGCGGCTGCTGGCCAGCGTCGGCCTCGTCGCTTTCGTCATCGCGTCCAAGTACGACGCTCACCTGCCGCTGTACCGCCTGCAGCGCCTCTGCAAGCAGATGGGCTGCGCCATCAGCGACGACACCCTGCGCGGGTGGGTCAAGCGCGGTGGCGAGGAGTTGACGCCCCTGGTCGAGGCGATGTGGACCGAGCTGCAAGCATCGTGGCTCGTGCAGACCGACGCCTCGGGGATCACCGTGCTGGACAAGGACGCACCCGGCGGCAGCCGCCTCGGCCAGATGTGGTGCTACCTCGGCGACGGCGGACGGCTCTGCGTGTTTCGCTACACCCCCGACGGCGAGGGCAAGAATGGCCCCTGGAAGCACCTGGCCCGTCGGACCGGTTTCGTGCAGGCCGACGCCTCGCCGACCTTCGACCGTCTCTTCAACGGCCTGGCAGCAGATGCGATCGAGGTCGGCTGCGTGGCGCATGCGCGGCGCAAGCTGACCGACCTGCTGGAGAGCGACCCGCGGGTGGCGTGGCCGCTGAAGCGCATCCAGCTGCTGTACCGGGTCGAGAAGGCTGCGGCGGCTCAGGGCATGAGCCCTGGCGAACGGCTGGAGCTGCGGCGCAGGAAGTCGGCGCCGACCCTGAGCAAGCTGCGGGCCTGGCTGCTCAAGACCGCCGGGCGGGAGCCGCCCAAGAGCGCGCTGGCGAAGGCCTGTGCCTACTGGCTGAACCACTGGGCCGCGTTGACGCGATTCATGGAGGACGGGCGGCTCGACATCGACAACACCGCCGTCGAGCGGGAGTTTCGAAGTCTGGCGCTGACCAGGAAGAATTCGCTGTTCGTCGGCTCGGACCGCGGTGGTCGGGAAGCGGCGGTGCTGCACAGCTTGATGCGGACCTGCAGGCTCAACGACGTCGACCCCGTCGCGTACCTGACCGACGTGCTCGGCAAGATCGCTGACGGTTGGCCTCAGGCTCGGATAGGAGAGCTGCTGCCCCACCGCTGGGTGCAGCAGGCCAACGAGGAGTTGAAGGCCGAGGCCAGCTGAGGCCGCGGTCGCGTCGGCGGCGGAGTGCATGTGCGGAGCATTGCCTCCCGAGCGAGGCTGGCGCTGCCTGGGTCAGGGGACGGGCTTACGCCGCGGAGGCACGAGATGAAGACGCCCGACGACGTGGTGGCGATGGTCCGCCTGCATCAGCTCGGCTGGGGCAGCAGACGGATCGCCAGGGAGCTCGGGATCGCCCGGAGCACCGTGATCCACTACATCCGCGAGGTCGGCTGGAAGCCGTACAAGAAGCCGGATCGCGTCCGCTGCCTCGAGGAGCACGAGGGGTGGCTCCGCGCCCAGTCCCGCAAGCACCGCGGCAACGCCGTCGTCGTCCAGCGTGAGCTGAAGCGTGAGCACGGCATCGACGTGGCGTTGGTGCAAGGATCGATGCGGGCCGCATGGCGTTCCGCGTCTCTCGATGTGCGAGGCTCCGTTTCTCGAGCCGAGCGGAGTCGCCCATGTCGAAGAGCCGATCGAAGGTCCATCCGAACTACAAGGGCCGCTACCGGCTGCTGAACTGGTCAGAGTACGACCGAGCTCTGGTACGGCGGGGAGACCTGACGATCTGGTTCACCCCTGAGGTGATCGCGGCGTGGCAGCCGCGCGGGGACGGACGACGCGGCGGGCAGAGGCGGTATTCGGACGTGGCCGTGGAGGCGGCGTCGACTCTGCGGCTGTTGTTCGGGCTGCCCTGGCGGCAGACGGAGGGACTGTTGGGGTCCATCTTCGCGCTCCTGAACCTGGGCCTGACGGCGCCGGACCACACCACGCTCTCCCGACGAGCCGCCGGCCTTCGGGTGGAACTGCGTCGGATCCCGACGACCGAGCCCCTGCACCTCGTCGTCGACGCCACCGGCCTCGCCATCGTCGGCCAAGGGCAGTGGGCGGCGGCGAAGTGGGGCGAGCGGGGACGGCGAGGCTGGAAGAAGCTGCACCTCGCGGTGGATGAGACCGGTCGAGTGCTCGCCGCTGCCCTCACGGACGGGGCTGTTCCCGACGCCGCGGTCTTGCCCGGGCTGCTCGACGACATCGTCGGTCCCATCCGTCGACTGACTACCGACGGCGGCTACGACACACACGAGGTCTACGCCGCTGCGACGGCGCGCGGCGCCCGGGTCGTGGTGCCGCCGAGGCGGGACGCCGTCGTCTCCGGCGATCCCGTTCTCGCCGACCGCGACGCCCACATCGAAGAGATCGCCGAGATCGGGCGCCGACGGTGGCGAGTCGCTGCAGGTCAGCACGCGCAAGCCCGTGCCGAGAACGGAGTCTTCCGCTTCAAACGGGTCTTTGGCGTGCGGCTCCGAGCTCGCGGCGAGCCGGCCCAGAAGAACGAAGTCTTCATCGCCTGCAACATGCTCAACCGGATGACTGAACTCGGGATGCCGCGCTCCGAGCGGGTCGCGACAGCCTGAACTTGGGGGCCGGGGGGCATCTTCGCGCGCCGATCCGATCCATGCACCAACGCCGCGTTGGTGCACAATCGCCGCTCCTTGTGC
>JAJDAI010000017.1 GCA_029261955.1 Deltaproteobacteria bacterium
CAACGGCGACGACGACGACTCCGCGCCGCCGGTCGGGGACAGCCTCGACACGATCACGCGGAGCGATCGCCCGTCGAAGCGCAGCGAGGTGCTCGCGATCTCGGACGCGAAGACCGGCGCCATCGCCATCTTCGGCGGGAACCACGGCCCCATCGTGAGCCAGATCCCCCGCGCGGACTACCTCGACGAGACCTGGGTCTTCGAGCCCGGCGCCGGCTGGGAGCAGATCTCCGGTGCTGGCCCCTCCGCCCGCGGTCGCTACGCCGCCGCGCAGGATCCGGCGGGTCGCATGCTCATCTTCGGTGGGCGCTGGCGCGAGGCCGGCACCACCGGCAACTACACGCTGCACAACGACCTGTGGGCCTTCGACTTCGCCAGTCAGACCTGGACGGAGCTGGACTCGGGCTCGGGCACGGCGCCCAGCGGACGCTACTACCCGGTCTCGGCCTGGGACGCGAAGGGCGAGGCGCTCTACGTCTACGGCGGCGCGACCAACGCGAACGCGCTGGTCATCAACGCCAGCTCCGAGCTGTGGAAGTGGACGGCGAGCGACGGCTGGACCGAGCTGTCGACCTCGGGTCAGGTGCCGTCCACGCGCGTCTTCTTCGGAGGCGCGCACGACGCCGCGCGCAACAAGCTCTGGATCTTCGCGGGCCAGGTCGGTGACTTCCAGTCGCTCGCCTACAACGACCTCTACTCCCTCGACCTGAACACGGGGAACTGGACGATGGAGCACAGCGGCGGCTCGTCGGCGCCCTTCACGCGCATGCACCCGCACCTGCTGTTCGACGCCGCGCGCGACCGCGTCGTGCTCTTCGGCGGCCACACCGACATCGGCGACGGCAACGACCTGTGGAAGTTCGAGGGCGGCTCCTGGGACTTCATCTACGAGGCCGACCGCTTCACCGGCAACGGCCTGGGCTGCCTGGACAACCCGTCCGAGGTGCCGGCGGACTACGTCGAGCAGGACCTGACCGCGCCCGAGCGCCGGCACCGCGCCATGGCCACCATCTCGCTCGACAACATCTGGATCTTCGGCGGCATGCACGCCGAGTGCAGCGATCACCTCGACGACACCTGGCGCTACGACCTCGACTCTGACAGCTGGCACGAGCTCATCGAGGCCCGCACGGGCGAGAGCTGCGCGCGCCGCGCCGACGATTGCGAGTGCCTGTGCCTGTGATGCGCCTGCTCCTGGCGATGGCCCTGCTGGCCGGATGCGAGCCGACCGGCGGCAACGGCGGCGAGGGTGACCCGATCGTCGAGATCGGGACCGGCGAGTACGAGTTCGAGGCGATCACCGAGGGCCAGGAGCTCCAGGTCATCCAGGGGCCGCAGGGCGGCTTCCACGTGCTCGGCTCCATGCGCAGCCAGGGTCTGGTCGCCGGCGACCGCGACGATCTGGCCAACGCCGACAACCCGACCGTCACCTTCGACGTGGTGATCGACGGGACGTCCTACATCCTCTTCGAGCAGGGCGAGAGCACGGCCGAGTACACGCAGGGGCTCGACCCCAGCCAGGAAGCCGACGAGGGCTGGTCGCACGAGATGACCGGCCGGCTGGTGAAGCTCGACATCGTCGAGGACGACGAGGTGGCCGACCTGGACGCGACCGTCAGCGTGACCGTCGCCGACGTGGAGGGGGACAGCGCGAGCGACTCCGTCGAGGTGCTGCTGGTGCCGCACCCCTTCAATGAGGGCGCGTTGGGGCGGTGAGGGGGTCCTGAGCGGGTGAGTCCGTGCTCCAGCCTTCGGGCGCCGCAGCCTCGATGTCCTGACCCCCCTCGATGTCCTGACCCCGCCGCCAGGAACCCGCCCCGGAAGCTCCGGAAGGGTGTAGAAGTCCGCCCCCTTCGCCTGGAGCTGCCCCATCTCTCGTCCCCGCGCTGTCCTCGTCGGAGTCCTCGTCCCTGGCCGCGCTCCCGAGGAGCTCGACGCCAGCCTGGACGAGCTCGGCCGCCTCTGCGACACGCTGGGCATCGAGCCCGTGGGCCGGCTCACGCAGCGGCGCCCGGGGCTCAAGTCGGCGAAGCTGCTGGGGGACGGGCGGCTCAAGGAACTCGCGGGGTGGACGGGCGGGACGGGCGTGGTTCACCGGGGCCCCGCCGGGAAGCAGAAGTCCGAGCCCGAGGAGGACGGGCCGGGCGAGCCTGAGCAGCCGGAGGACGAGCCCCCGCGCGCCGAGATCGTGGTGGTGGACCACGAGCTCACGCCCAGCCAGCTCCGCAACCTCAAGGCCGCGACCGGGGTGGAGGTGCTCGACCGCAACGGCGTGATCATCGAGATCTTCCACTCGCGCGCGAAGTCGGCCGAGGCGCGCCTGCAGGTGGAGCTGGCGCGGCTTCAGTACCTGGCGCCGCGGCTGCGCGAGCTGGGCGGGCCGTCGGAGCGGCAGCGCGGCGGGGTCGGAGGCAAGGGCGCCGGCGAGACGAGCTTGGAGCTGGGCCGTCGCGAGGTGCGAGACCGCATGGCGCAGGTCCGGCGTGAGCTGAAGGCCCTCGATGGTGTGCGCGGCCTGCGCAGCGACGGGCGCTCCGAGGTGCGGCAGGTGGCGCTCGTGGGCTACACGAACGCCGGCAAGTCGTCGCTCATGCGCGGGCTGACGGGCGCCGAGCCCTACGTCGCCGACCAGCTCTTCGCGACCCTCGACACGACCGTGCGTCGGCTCTCGCCGGCGGTGTCCCCACCGATCCTCGCCACCGACACCGTGGGCTTCATCAAGGACCTGCCCCACAGCCTGGTCGCCTCCTTCCGCTCCACGCTCGATGCGGCGCTCGAGGCGGGCCTGCTGCTGCACGTGGTGGACGCGAGCGACCCGACCTGGCCCGAGCAGGAGGAGGTGACCCGAGCGGTCCTCGGCGAGATCGGCGGCGATGAGCTGCCCCGCCTGCTCCTCTTCAACAAGTGCGACCGCATCACCCCCGAGCAGGAGGCGGCGCTGAAGTTGCAGCGCCCCGACGCCTGGTTCACGGCTGCCCACGAGCCCGCCCGCCTCGCGGACCTGCACGGTCGCATCGCGGGCTGGTTCGCCGAGGTGGACCCCGAGGCCGAGCTCTTCGTCCCCTGGGCCCGGGCGGCGGTGATGGGCCAGGTCCACGCGGCCGCGACGGTGGTCTCCGAGTCCTTCGAGGAGGACGGCGTGCACTACCGGCTGAGGGCACCCGCAGACGTGGTGGGCAGGCTCCAGGCGGCTGCGGGCGAGGTGGAGGACGCCGGCTCCTGAGGCCTGACCGGCGAGTTGCCGCCGCGGGGCTCGGTCGCGTTTCCCTGTTCGGTGCTCTAGCGTCCCCGCCATGATTCCGCTGCCCCTGGTCGCCGACCTCATCGAGGACGAGCACTTCGAGGATCTCGACCTGCGCGGTGAGGTGCTCGCCGGCAAGGAGTTCCACGGGTGCACCTTCACGCGCTGCACCTTCGCCGCGGCCCGGCTCGAGCGCTGTCTCTTCGACCACTGCGAGGTCGAGGGGAGCGACTGGTCCGCCGTCCGGCTCGGAAACAGCAGCTTCAGGGCCGTCCGCTTCACCCAGTGTCGGGTCGGCGGGGTGGACTTCAGCGCGGCGAACCAGCTGATGTTCGAGGTTCGCTTCGAGGACTGCGTGCTGGACTTCAGTTCCTTCGTCGGCATGCGCCTGCACGGCCTTCAGGTGCTCTCCAGCCGGGCGCGGGAAGCTGACTTCACCGGAACCGACCTGACCGGGGCCTGCTTCGATGGCACCGAGCTGCGCGGCGCACGATTCTGGCGGACGACGCTGCACGACGCCGATCTTCGCGGGGCGAGCGCCTACGCGATCCAGCCCGACAAGAATCGGCTGAAGGACACCCGCTTCTCGCTGGACGCGGCGCTCGATCACCTCGCCCTGCTCGGCATTCGAGTTCGAAGCTGATCCGGGCGTGGGCAGGACCTCTCGGGGCTGAGCCAGCAGGCCGGTCCCCAGCCGCTACTCGGTCTCCAGCTCCCACACCTCGACGCGCTCCTTCGTCCTCCGCCTCCGCCCCTCCTCGTCCGGCGGATTCTTCACCTTGCGACACAGCTTCTGCACCAGCTTGAAGCGCCCTCGCGCCAGCTCCGCCTCGATGGGGTGGGGCACGTCGGGCTGCACGAGCGCGATGATGTTCGAGAACACCAGGACGACCCGGCCACCCGGCGTGATCCGCGCGCGGGCCTGCTCGAAGAAGCGTTCGAAGAGGTCGTCCTCGAAGTAGAGCGCGCGATCGAGCAGCCCCTCCACGGGCCCCTGCGTCCAGGGCGGGTTGAAGACGATGAGGTCAGCTGGCGTGGGGTCGTCGCCGAGCAGGTCGCCGCAGAACAGCTCGATGGGCAGCGGCGCGGGGAAGCGCTTCAGCTCCCTCGCCACGCTCTCCAGGGCGTTGGGGTTGCAGTCGGTCGCGAGGATCTGCTCGAAGCGGCGACGGCACAGCATCAGGGCCAGCACGCCGCAGCCGGTGCCGACGTCGATGGCCCGCGTGCGAGGGCCCTCGTACCCGCTCAACCAGGTGGCGAACAGCTCGAGGTGGGACGTTCGCGTCGGGGCGTAGGTCCCGTAGAAGGGGTGCACGCGGTACCCGAGCACCGTCAGGTGCACGCCCTCCTCGTACAGCGTCCAGGCTCCGTGCAGGCTCTGGACCTCGACGAAGGGCAGCGCGAAGTGATCGAGCTCGGGGTACAGATCGGCGAGGAAGCCGATCTTGGCCGCCTCCGCCAGCATCACCCGGTGCGCCTCGATGGGCGCCAGCAGCCGCAGTGAGGCCTCACGCAAGGCGCGGCGGAAGGCCTGCCGAGCCGCGTAGGGGGCGTCCTCTCCGGGGGGGCGCAGCTGTCGGCGCAGGGCGTCGAGGATGTCCGCCCCCGTGCTGTACGCGTCCGTGACCAACAGGGTCTCGCCCTCCCGCAACCGCGCGGCAGAGCGCTCCACGGGCGTGCGCCGGTCCACCCGCTCCGCGGTGGGGCTCAGGACGGGTTCGGGTCGGTAGAGGCTTTGAGGCATGACTCGCCAGGCTGGTTCGGCGGCGGTGCCGAAGCGGGATTGTGCCTCAGCGGGCGGCCCGAGAACGGCCCGTGCCCCCTCGCGTGCGTCGCCTGGCGTGGTTTCTCGAGACGAGGCCTACAGCCACTGCCGCACGAAGCCGTAGAGCGGCCTCAGCGAGGGGATGTAGAGAACCTCGCTGCTGTAGAGCACGAAGAGCAGCCGCATCCCCACCGCGCCGAGGGTGAGCGCGATCGCGGCCCCGAGCACCGGCCACTCCCAGGCCGCGAGCTTCAGCGGGCGCCCGGACGAGCGCGGGGAGCTGGGGTCGAAGCCGCGGGAATCCAACGACTCCGCGAGCGATCGCGCCGTGCGCAGCGCTTCGGCGACCACGGGGCGAAGCATGGACAGCTCCAGGCGGAGCCAGGCCCAGGGGCTGCGCTGCCAGACCGGGCGTCCGCGCTGAGCCCGGGCGGCGCGCACCGCCATCAGGGTGCGGCCCGTGTCGGGCACGGTGCGCAGCGCAGTGGCGGCCAGGAAGGCCAGCTCGAAGGGCACGCGCAGGCGCCGAAGGGCCGCGTAGAGCCGGTCGGGCGGGGTCGAGGTGGCCACCGCGAGGCCCGCGAGCAGCGTGGCGACGAAGCGCAGGGACTGGATGAGCCCCCAGAAGACGCCCTCGCGCCAGATGGTGATCGGCCCCACCTCCAGCAGCGGCAGCCGGGGCAGGGCGCGGTAGAAGAGCCCCTGGGACAGCACCGTGCCCCAGACGACCGCGCCGATGGCGAGGCCGCCCCGCAGCCACCAGATCGGCGGGACGCGCAGGGCGAGCAGCGGCAGGGCGCAGAGCAGGCAGAGCAGGCCCAGGGACGCAGGCCGGTCCAGGCTCACGGCCAGCAGGCCGACGCAGAAGAGCAGCGCGAGGCGGGTGCGGGGATCCATCAGCCGGCCTCGATCCGGGCCGCGACTTCAGCCGCCGTGCCCAGGGGCAGGCCGCGCTCGGCGCACCAGGTCACGAGGGGGGGAATCGCGAGGGGCAGCCCATCGGGCAGGCGGTGCAGGAGTTCGGACGGGGGCGCGTCGAGCACGATCCGGCCGGCGTCCAGCACCAGCACACGGCTCGCGTGACGCAGCGCGAGGTCCACGTCGTGGGTGGCGAAGAGCAGGGTGCAGGGGGCCTCGGCCAGGGCCCGCATCATCCGCTCGACCTGGTCGTGGTCCTGGCCGGAGGTGGGCTCGTCGAGCGCCAGGATGTCGGGCTCGCAAGCGAGGGCGGCGGCGACTGCGACGCGCAGGCGTTGGCCGCGGGAGAGGGCCTGGGGCGCGCGGTCGAGCAGGTCGTCGACGCTGAGGGCGCGGCCGGCCTCGTGAGCGACGGAGTCCGGGCGGCGCATCTCCTGCGGGCCGTAGAGCAGCTCCTCGCCCACCGTCTCACAGAAGAGGGCGAGGTCGGGGTCCTGCGGCACACGCACGCTTCGGCCGTCGCGGACCAGGTCCTTTCGCCGCGGCCCGGTGAGGCAGGCGAGCAGGGTCGACTTGCCGGAGCCGTTGGCGCCGAGGATGGCGATGCGCTCGCCTGCGCGCAGCTCCAGGCTCACGTCGCTCAGGGCCTCGGTTTCGGCGCGCGGGTAGCGGAAGCTCAGGGAGCGGGTCGAGACGAGGGGCGCCCCGGTGGCTGCGGGTTCGGGTTGTGGCTCCGCGACTCCGGCCTCCGTCCAGGGCCATCGATCGGCCGCTCGCAGCCGGTCCTCCAGGTCCAGGAGCCCCGGCAGGCGCAGCCCGAGGGCCCGGCACCGCTGCAGGTCCAGGTCGTCCCGCGGGACCGCCCCCTCCAGCCTGCCCTCGGCCATCAGCGCGACCCGGTCCACGTGCGGCAGCGCGATGCCGAGCCTGTGCTCCACGAGCAGCACGGCGACGCCGGAGTTCGCGAGCCGGCGCAGCAGCGCCATCAGGTCGGCCGCGCCCGCGGGATCCAGGTGGGCCAGGGGCTCGTCGAGCAGGAGCAAGCCGGCTCCCGCGGCGAGCGCGGCGGCCACCATCAGGCGCTGCCGCTCGCCACCGGACAGGGCGTCCGTGCCCCGTTTCGGTTCCTCGGGCAGGCCCACGGCGCGCAGCATGGCGAGCACCCGGGGGCCGATGAGCGCGGGCGACCAGGCCCCCGACTCGAGCGAGAAGGCGACCTCGTCCCCGAGCGTGCCGGAGACGACCTGGCGGTTGGGGTTCTGCGCGACGAAGCCCACCAGCTCGACCCGCTGGGCCGGCCGCAGGTCGCCCGGAGCCCGCCCCGCGACCAGCACCTCGCCGCTGTGCTGCCCGGAGCCGTGCCGTGCCAGCAGCCCCGCAGCCAGGCGCAGCACCGTGGACTTGCCGCAGCCCGTCGGCCCGGTGAGCAGGACGAGCTCGCCCGGCTTCACGGCCAGGTTCACGCCCGAGACCGCCGGCGCCGTGGCGCTGGGGAAGCGGTAGCCGACCTCGTGGAGCTCCAGCATCAGTCCGCCACCCGCCGCAGCGACCCGGCGAAGTTCGTGCCGAGCCAGCACGCGATCCAGACGTAGAGGAAGCCGGGCCCCGCGAGCACGGCGAGCACGTACCAGTCGGCGTAGTAGAGCCGGTAGAGCACCATCGCGATGACGAGGCCGGTCATCGAGCTGAGGACCGACGCGACGCCGAAGGCGCTGCCCAGGCGGAGCCAGCGGGCGATCGGCGGGCCCTCGGTCCAGGCGGAGCCGCGGGTGATGCCGGCGAGGGTGAGCCCGCCCTCCAGCCAGAGCACGTGGGAGCCGACGTAGACCAGGTCGACGGGGCTGAAGGCGCCGAGCGCGACGCCGCGCATCAGCCAGGTCAGCAGCACCGTCAGGCCGGCGACGCCGGGGCGGGGGAGCAGGGTGACGAGGGTCGCGAGCAGGGCGTAGCGCAGCACGTCGTCGGCGAGGTTCGTCACGAAGATCTGGAAGGGCCCCAGGAGCGCGCCCACGGCGGCGGAGACGATCGCCGAGGCGCCGGAGACGAGGAAGGCCAGGGTCGCGAACACCGCGATGGTGAC